>NZ_JASJHV010000056.1:0-31341 GCF_037625555.1 Lacinutrix sp. | reverse complement strand
TCAAAAACTATTGGGCAAGTAGATGATTTGGTAAATAATATTTTATTTGGTATTATTTTAGTAGTAACTGTTTTAATGTTCTTTTTAGGGTTTAAAAATGCATTATTTGTTGGTTTTGCTATACCAATGTCTATGTTCATGTCGCTTATGATATTAGAATTACTTGGTCAAAGTTTAAATACAATGGTGCTTTTTGGTCTTATTATGGGACTTGGAATGCTTGTAGATAATGGTATTGTAGTTGTAGAAAATGTTTATCGTTTAATGGAAGACGAAGGCATGAGTAGAATTGAAGCTGCTAAAAAAGGAATTAGCGAAATTGCTTTTCCTATTATAATATCTACTGCAACAACAGTTGCTGCTTTTACACCTTTAGCCTTTTGGCCTGGGATTATGGGAGAGTTTATGAAAATTCTACCCATAACACTATCTGTAGTTTTAGGTTCCTCACTATTTGTAGCTATCTTTTTTAACTCTTTATTGGTGTCAAGATTCATGACTATAGAGGATAAAGACATGCCCTTAAAACAAATTATACGAACAACAGTAATCGTAGCTATTTTTGGTATGCTTATCTTACTTTTTGGTGGAACCTATAGAGGTCTAGGTACAGTAATGATTTTTACAGCAATCATGCTTTGGGCTTATCGTTTTTTTATTAGAAAATGGGCAAATAGCTTTCAAAATAAAGCTCTAGTTAATTTAGAAAACTGGTACGAACGCCAACTTCGTGGTGCACTTTCTGGTTGGAGACCTTATGTTTTAAGCATAGGTACGTTTCTATTATTAATCGCTTCTTTTATTGCTTTTGGTATTTCTTTAGATAAAAAAAGAACGAAAGTTGAATTTTTTCCAGACAACAAACCAAATCAAATTATTGTCTACATAGAATACCCCGAAGGAACAGCTATTGAAAAAACAAATGCAATAACTAAAGAAATAGAAAAACGTGTATTTACGGTTCTTAACCAAGATTTATACATGGATAATGAAAGAAACTTTATGGTTGAAAGCACCGTTTCTCAAGTTGGTGAAGGTGCTGGAAATCCCCAAACAGATGCAGGTTCTGCTGCTGAAATGCCACATAAAGGAAAAATTACAGCGTCTATGCGTGAATATAAATATAGACGTGGAGAAGATAGTGAAATGTTACGCCAAAAAGTACAAGCGGCATTGGTTGGCATTTTTCCTGGTGTATTAATTTCTGTAGAAAAAGATGCAAACGGACCTCCTGCTGGAGCACCAATTAATATAGAAATTGAAGGCGATGATTATAATGAACTTATAGCAACAGCAGAAAATATGCGTGAGTTTATTAATACCAAAAATATCGCTGGAATAGACGAGCTTAAAATTGACGTTAACAAAGATAAGCCAACTATGCGTGTAACCGTAGATCGAGAAAAAGCTGGCGAATTAGGCATTAGTGCTGCACAAGTTGGCCAACAATTACGTAATTCTATCTTTGGATCTAAAGCTGGTATTTACAAAGAAGATGGTGATGATTTTGATATATATGTACGTTTTAATATAGAAAACAGATATAATAAAAGCGCTTTATTTAATCAAAATATTACGTTTAGAGATAATACTGGACAAGTAAAAAGTATTCCTGTTTCTACAGTAACTAAATACGAAAACAACTCAGGCTTTAGTGCTATAAAACATAAAGACTCTAAACGTGTTGTAACTGTTTATTCTGCATTATCACCTGGTTATACAGATGCTGCTGCCATTGTAAGTCAAATTCAAAACGAAATGAAAAGTTATGAGAATTTGCCTAACCAAATTAAGATTGATTACACTGGACAAATAGAAGAGCAAAATAAACAAATGCTGTTTTTAGTAGGTGCATTTTTTACAGGATTAGGTTTAATATTTTTTATCTTAATTTTTCAATTTAATTCAGTTTCAAAACCAACAATAATTATGATAGCTATTTTTCTTAGTTTCATAGGTGTATTTGGAGGTATTGTAATTTCTGGTAGTGCTTTTGTTATCATGATGACTATGGTTGGTATTATTTCTCTTGCAGGAATTGTTGTAAATAATGGTGTTGTACTTTTAGATTATGCGCAGTTGCTTATAGACAGAAGAAAAGCAGATTTAAACATAGAAAAAGAAGACTATTTACCTAATAAAGATCTTTTTGAAAGTATAGTAAAAGCTGGTAAAGCACGTTTAAGACCTGTTTTATTAACAGCAATTACAACTATTTTTGGCTTAATTCCTTTAGCCATTGGTTTAAACATTAACTTCTTTACACTTTTTGCAGACTTTAATCTAAACATTTATATGGGAGGAGATAATGTTGTTTTTTGGGGACCACTAGCTTGGACAGTAATATATGGATTATTAATTGCTACTTTTTTAACCTTAATTGTAGTTCCAATATTATTTTTCTTGTCTGTAAAACTAAAAATGTGGTTCAGAGCACAGTTTTCTTCTGAACGAAAAGAAGATATTATTACTGTAAAAACAACTATTAAAGAGTAATATCCTGTTTTATTGAAATAGAATAACCGATTTAAACAAAAAATCCGAAGTCTTTACTTCGGATTTTTTACTTTTGCATTTCTAATAAATAATTATGTACAGAAGTCACAACTGTGGTGAGATAACAGCATCACATATAAATACAGAAGTAACACTTTCAGGTTGGGTTCAAAAATCTAGAGATAAAGGTTTTATTGTTTGGGTAGATTTACGCGATCGCTACGGTATTACTCAACTTGTTTTCGATGAAGAAAGAACCTCTAAAGACTTGCTTGAAAAAGCACAGAAACTAGGACGTGAATTTGTAATCCAAGTTAAAGGAACCGTAATCGAGCGTGCCTCTAAAAATCCAAATATGCCAACTGGTGATATTGAAATATTGGTTTCTGAACTTAATATTTTAAATGAAGCACTCCTTCCTCCTTTTACTATTGAAGATAAAACGGATGGTGGTGAAGACATTAGAATGAAATATCGTTATTTAGATATTAGAAGAAACCCGGTAAAAAATAGCCTAATTTTTAGAGCTAAAGTCACCCAAGAAGTAAGAAATTATTTATCTAATGATGGTTTTATTGAAGTAGAAACACCTTATTTAATTAAATCTACTCCAGAAGGTGCCCGAGATTTTGTTGTACCTTCTCGTATGAATGAAGGTGAGTTTTACGCACTACCACAATCGCCTCAAACATTTAAACAACTACTTATGGTAGGTGGCATGGATAAATACTTTCAAATTGTAAAGTGTTTTAGAGATGAAGATTTACGTGCAGACAGACAACCAGAATTTACACAAATTGATTGTGAAATGGCGTTTGTAGAGCAAGAAGATATATTAAATGTTTTCGAAGGTTTAACGCGTCATTTACTTAAAGAAGTTAATGATGTAGAAGTAGAAAAATTTCCAAGAATGCTTTATGATGATGCGATGCGTTTATATGGAAACGACAAACCAGACATTAGATTTGGTATGGAGTTTGGCGAATTAAACGAAGTTGCACAACACAAAGAGTTTGGTATTTTTAACAGTGCAGAATTAGTTGTTGGTATAGCAGTTCCTGGCGGAAATACTTACACAAGAAAAGAAATTGATAAATTTATTGATTGGGTAAAGCGTCCACAAATTGGTGCTTTAGGCATGATTTATTCACGTTGTAATGACGATGGAAGCTTTAAATCTTCAGTAGATAAATTTTATGATCAAGACGATTTAGCAAAATGGGCAAAAATAACAGGTGCAAAAGCTGGAGATTTAGTTTGTGTGCTTTCAGGTGAAACCAACAAAGTACGTGCGCAATTAAGTGCATTGCGTATGGAATTAGCTACTCGTTTAGGTCTTAGAGATCCAAAAGTATTTGCGCCATTATGGGTTATTGACTTTCCATTATTAGAATTAGATGAAGATACTGGACATTATCACGCCATGCATCATCCATTTACTTCTCCAAAACCAGGTCAAATAGAATTATTAGACACCAAACCAGGCGAAGTAAAAGCCAATGCTTACGATTTAGTTTTAAACGGAAACGAAATTGGTGGAGGTTCTATTAGAATTCACGATAAAGCAACACAAGCAATCATGCTTAAACATTTAGGTTTTAGCGACGAAGACGCCAAAGCACAATTTGGTTTCTTAATGGATGCTTTCGAATATGGAGCGCCTCCTCATGGTGGTTTAGCCTTTGGTTTAGACAGATTGGTTGCTATTCTTGGTGGTCAAGAAACCATTAGAGATTTTATAGCCTTTCCAAAAAACAACTCAGGTCGAGATGTCATGATAGATGCTCCTGCTCCTATTGATGCAGCACAATTAAAAGAATTAAGTTTAAAACTTGATTTGTAGTTTATACTTTCAAATTAACTGTTTATATGTTAATCCCGCTTTTCGCGGGATTTTTTGATTAGATTAGATATATGAAAAGAAGAAAAATCTTTAAAATAATTGGTGTAGTACTACTAGGCATTGTATTATGCGTTGCTGGATTAATTGGCTCGGCATACTATTATTACAACAAAGCGCACGACACAGAAAACAAACCATATAAAAACTACATTGGTTATATAGACCAAGACAAAGCATTGCTAAACGATATATATGAACTGTGTGGCGATGGCTATATCCAAAGAACCTATAATGGTTCGGCTTTAGATGAGTATTATATTAATAAAAAGCATTATGGAGACCAAGTTGTCGAAGAATTTAACACCAATAACTACAGCGATTCTGGTTAATTAAACTTTAGGGTTTTAGTGAATTGCGAGGGTAATGGTCTAGTTGGTTTGAAATTGTTGAAATGAATTTAGATTTAGATTTAGATTTAGAAGAACAAAAATTAAATTCAAACTTAGTTAAAGATCTTTTTGAATTTACATCTCAATCTAAACATTGGAATATTTTACGCTATACAAAAGATAATACGCCTTATAATTATTACAATTACATCTCATATAGAATTGAAAATGGAAAAGTCACAGAAATTATACCTTAGTCTATTCTGCCTATTAGTTGTTTTTTCATGGTGAAATGCTTCATCAAGGTGTTGCAAAATCTACAAGGAACTTATTTCCTGTTGTATATGAAGATGGAAAATTAGCAGGTATTATTTTACTTGGTGATGTGAGAGAAATCATGTTCGATCAATCACTTTATAATAATACATTAGTTGAATCTTTAATGCATAATCCTCCAGATAAAATTATTTACGATAAAGACTCTATGCAAACCGTTATGCAAAAATTTCAAGATTCTGGAGCATGGAATTTACCAGTAATTAAAAACGAAAAATACATTGGTTTTGTCTCTAAATCGAAACTTCTTACAGCCTACAGAAGGCAATTAATTTATGTTTTGTCTTAATCTAGGATTTAACTAATTTTGCATCAATAATTAAATAAGATATGAAATATATAATCTGGTTTTTCTTTATAGCATCTATCACATCCTTAATCTGTGGTTATACATTAGATGTGCCTTATTCTAGAAAATTAATTGGCTATGGTGTTTTGGGCTTGTTTTTTATTGTTACTCCTCTGTTTTCTTGGTATCGCTTGAAGGATAAAAACCTAAAAGATTATATGCTAAACAAAGAGAATCTAGATAAAATGCGTGAGCGTGAAAATAAAAAAAAGAGCTAATTTAAATTCCTTTTTTCAATAAAAAAACGTTTTAACAAAGCTGAAGCTTCTTCCTCAAGTACGCCTCCTTCAATCTTTGTTTTTGGATGTAATTTCGTTTTTAAATTAATACACCCACGTTCCTCGTCTCTAGCTGCATACACTATTTTAGATATCTGACTCCAATACAGAGCACCTGCACACATTTGGCAAGGTTCTAAGGTGACATAAAGTGTACAGTTTAGCAAATACTTTCCACCTAAAAAATTAGCAGCTGCAGTAATAGCTTGCATTTCTGCATGAGCAGTTACATCGTTTAACAGCTCTGTAAGATTATGTGCTCTGGCTATTATTCTGTCTTCTATTACAATTACTGCACCAACAGGAACTTCGCCTTTTCCAAAAGCAGTTTCTGCTTCTTGAAGCGCCTTTTGCATAAAATATTTGTCGTCGTGAGGTTTTATCATTTTATAAAAATAAAAAAGGCAACCATAAAATGATTGCCTTTTTAATATTTATTTAAAACTATTTCTAGTTTTTAATAATCTTATCATTTGTGTTAATGTTCTCACCTTTAATTGTAAGAATATACATTCCAGATTGTAAAGCACTAATATTTAATTCTGTTGAGCTAGAAAGGTTAGCTTCTTGAGATAACACTAATCTTCCATTAATATCTGTTAATGTGATGTTTACTTTTCCAAAATTCTTCTTAACATTAATGTTTAATACATTGTTAGCAGGATTAGGGAAAATTGAATAATTAGACTCATTAAACTCATCTACACTTAAACTTGTACAGTTTTGTAGTGTTGGATTAGTATCTGGTGGCATATTAAAATCTTCTACTTGATCTGTTCTAGATTGTGCAGAACCTTGGTTAGCGTTTAAACCAACACCTCTTGCAGCAAACACTTCCCAAATCATACATAAGTCTTCTCCACCAGTAAGAGCTGTATCTGCCTGTAAAATACCGTTTCTACCTATCACAAATCCTGCATTACACGTTTGTAATTTTAAACCATCTAAAACTAACTGCATAACTTTATTGTTTCCACCAGTTCCATTATAAATGTCTGGATCAAAACCATATTTCTCAATATATTTCCAAGTTAAATCCCACAATATTGTTGCCCAAACCGTTCCTATTCCATGTGGTTGAGAAATTGCAGTATTATTGGTATCTGAGTAAATTAAAGGATTTATTGAAGTATCTGTACTATATTGAAAAGGTCTAATACCTAAACCATCTAAAGGCTCACTTATTGAATAAGTTGCAATACCTCTACCAGTTTCTGGTAAATCTCCTACTTTCATAGTAATCATTAGTGCAAACCAATCTGACCATCCTTCTCCCATTTGCTCAGCGTTACCTAAGCAACCAGAGTTACTTGGTCCACCAGCTAATCTAGCAGAAATACCATGACCATATTCATGAGCAACAATTTCGTTATCTAAACTACCATCTTTTTGAAATGGCACTGGTGCTGATACAATAGTTGCATTAATAACTTCATTATTCTGTAATGCTGTAATTAGTTGTTCTCCATCTGCATTATTAATAAATAAAGAAGGAATAGTAAATGCTGGTGTTGACATACCAGCCATACCAACATACTCTACATAAGCAGGATCGTTTGCAGGATTATTATGATTCACCATAATAAGTCCAACCGCTCCAGCATCTTGTGCGTTTTGTATTTTATCTACAAATGGACAATTACCTCTTCTTATTACAACAATTTTCCCACTTAAGTCAGTTCCATTAGTTACTGCTCCACAGCCATCATTAAAATCTGCTATATAACCAGCAGCAGTTGTATCATCTACAGAATTATCATCTACTACCAAAGCTAAATCTGCAGTTACTGGAACTGTACTTGGTCCTGTTATATTGTTACCCTGTCCTGTTGCTGGAACAACAGCTGTAACACTTCCTAACAATGGTCCACCTGAATTTATAATAAGTGGACTAGCAGGAACACCATCCCACAAAAACATTTGCATACCACCATTATTACCATCTGGTGGAGTACTAAAATTTGCATTATTTAAACCGCTTCCGTCTTGTCCATCTGCAATTACAAAGTCTCCTCCATTACCTCCATTTCCATAATTGTTTTGCTGAAAATTACCACTAACTTCATCAAAACCATACTCATACCATACATCATGCATGATATTATTCATGTAAAACAAATTTGTTAATGATAAATCTTGATATCCTAATGGTGCTTGATTTAAATCTGAACTAGAATAATCGAAAGCTAATAATGCGCTTCCATTTGGAGCAGCTCCAAAACCATCATTCCCATTAACATCTTCTTGAGCATAAACATTATTACCTCTAGTAATAGTAAATTCAGCTCCAGAGACATCGTTAACATCATGCCATCCAAAAGGAGAAGCATTCAAGTTTGCAGGCTCAGTAATTAAGGTAACAGAAACTTCATTTGGACTTCTAAAAGGTAAAGGATATACACTATAAGAAGAACCATCTACCATCATTGAAGATGAAGACTTAAATAAATCTATAGTTTCTGTTTTTTTGATACTATGATTACCATGAGAAACATGATTACCATCACCAAAATTACATTTAATAATCCAGTTGTTTGAATCTAATATCTCACCATTTACGGCATCTACTCTTACGCTATACCAGTTTTGTCCATCTAAAGTATGTATACTTAAATCCCATGCTAATTTAATAGAACCTTCTGTTGTAGGTTGGAATACTAATGAAACAGGGATATCTTTTTGTGATACGGTTCCATTAGAAAAAATATAATTGTTGTTAGAGTTGCTTACTGTAGATAGGTTAGAAACATTGCCTAAACCATACTCATGAGCAACAGCATTAATAGCAGCTTGTGCATCTATAGATGGTGTTATTGTATTTATTTTAGAGGCAATGTTAGGTATTAAAGAGTTATCATAATAAAACACATAGTTATCTCTAACTGCAACGCTTGAAACTGCGTTGTGTATTTTTACGCCTTGGTATGCCTGATTAACATATACATGATTAATTTTAGTTTTCTTAGAATAATACGAATCAGTTACTAATAGACTTGATATGTCATCTTGTGTTAAATCATATTTGTCTTTGTTAAAATCTAACCAATCTTGAATAAGTGATCCAAACTCGTTATTTGATAAGCTCTTTTGTGCTTGTCCTATTTGAAAAGCAAACAAAAATAACGTAGCGATTAAGCAAACAATGTAATTTTTCTTCATAAATTTGTGTATTGTTTTAAAATTTTCTTTTTCAATAGTCACAAATATAACACCCAACTTACAATTATTACAATTTTACACGTATTTTATTGGCGATTAGACTAAAATTAATATCCCTTTTTAATAATTTCACACTTTCTTTAAACAACTAATGCATAATCTACTATTAAAAGCCATAGATTCTCCTGAGTCACTAAAGCATCTTAAACAAGAAGAACTTTCTGTTTTAGCGAAAGAACTTAGAGCTTTTATAATTGAAGTAGTCGCTGCAAAAGCTGGACATTTAGGCGCTAGTTTAGGTGTTATAGAATTAACAATAGCCTTACATTATGTGTTTAACACTCCTAAGGATGAGTTAATTTGGGATGTTGGACACCAAGCTTATGGTCATAAAATTTTAACTGGTAGAAAAAATCAATTCCATACAAATAGGCAAAAAAATGGTATTAGTGGTTTTCCTAAAAGAACTGAAAGTAAATTTGATAGCTTTGGAGTTGGACACTCATCTACATCAATATCTGCTGCTTTAGGAATGGCAATTGCCTCTCAATTAAAAGGTGATTTTACAAAGCAACATATTGCAGTAATTGGAGATGCCTCTATAGCCAGCGGAATGGCATTTGAAGGCCTTAACCATGCAGGAGTTACAGATTGTAATTTATTGGTTATTTTAAATGATAATGCTATTGGCATTGACCCAAGTATTGGTGCTTTAAAGCAATATTTAACTAATGTAAAAAAAGGTACACAAAAACAAGACAACATATTTGAAGCTTTAAATTTTGATTATTCTGGACCAATTGATGGCCATAATTTACCACTTTTAATTTCAGAATTAAATAGATTAAAAACTATTAAAGGCCCAAAATTTCTACATGTAATTACAACTAAAGGAAAAGGTTTACGTCAAGCTGAAGAAAACCAAGTTACATATCATGCACCAGGAAAATTTAATGCAGAAACAGGCGATTTATATGATAAAGATAAAACTGTACAACCTCCAAAATTTCAAGATGTTTTTGGATACACAATAGTTGAATTAGCAAACCAAAACAAAAATATTATTGGCATTACGCCAGCAATGCCAAGTGGAAGTTCGTTAAAATTCATGATGGAAAAACTACCCGAACGTGCCATTGATGTTGGTATAGCAGAACAACATGCTGTTACACTTGCTGCTGGAATGGCAACTCAAAACATGATACCGTTTTGTAATATCTATTCTACTTTTTTACAACGTGCTTACGACCAAGTCATCCATGATGTTGCAATACAAAATCTACCTGTAGTTTTTTGTTTAGATCGTGCTGGTTTGGTAGGCGAAGATGGTGCTACACATCATGGTGTTTTTGATATTAGTTATCTACGCTGCATTCCTAATTTAATTATTTTTGCTCCACGAAATGAAATTGAATTGCGTAACATTATGTACACTGCTCAATTAGGTTTAAAACATCCAATTGCTATACGTTATCCTCGTGGGAGAGGTGCAATTATTGACTGGAAACAGCCATTTTCTAGAATTGAAATAGGAAAAGCACAATGCCTTCAAGAAGGTGAGAAAATAGCTGTTTTAAGTATTGGCACACTAGCTAAAACTGTTGAAGAAATCATTACTTTATGCGAAACATTAAAACAGATTTCGCATTACGATATGCGTTTTATAAAACCATTAGATAAAAGTCTTTTACACGATATTTTAAAAACACATCACACCATAATTACTATAGAAGATGGAAGTATTAAAGGTGGATTTGGTAGTGCTATTTTAGAATTTGCGGCAGAACACAATTATAAAAACAACATCTACTTAAAAGGTATTCCTGATGTTTTTATAGAACATGGAACGGTTAAGGAACTTCACGAATCAATAGAATTAGATGCTGAAAGTCTTTCAAGATTTATTCTAGACAAATTAAATTAATCACGTAATTTTTCTTAAAAACTAAAACCCTTTATTTTTTTATACTGAATAATCGCCTGACTATCGCTTAACAAAGAAATATAATGGCAAACACTTAAAAGTCTTTCATAAAGACTTTCTTGATCTGTTTTTATAGCTTTTGGTAGTCCTTTTAAAATCAATTTATCGTAATTAGAAGCTGTGTTGTTAAAACAGTTATTTACTGCATTGGTATAGGTTTCAAGTAAAGTACTCAACACACCATAACCAGCAATCTCTTTATCTACTACTTCGGTAGATTGATAAATTTTCTCAACACTTAACTTAATAATATCATTAATCTGTGCTTCGTATTTACTTTTATCTAATAATGCTTCGCTAAAAGTTCCTTCTAAAATAGCCTCTTCATTTTTCATGAACATTTCAATAGCCTCATCAATTAAAGAGCCTATTGCTAACGCTCTCAAATAACTTACACGATCTTCTTTATTAGATAACTTATGGTATTTTTCTGTTTTAATTTTATCTCTTACCAGATTTATTAGATACTCTAACGCAAAAGCTTCAGAAATTAATCCTAGGTTAATACCATCTTCAAAATCTATAATAGTGTAGCAAATATCGTCTGCAGCCTCAACTAAAAACGCGAGAGGATGACGAGCATAGCTAGCATCCTTATCGCTTCGTTTTGTTAAACCTAATTCTTCAGCAACATCTATAAATGCTTCTTTTTCGCTCTGAAAAAACCCATACTTTTTATCTGCAATGTGGTTGGTTGGCTTTTTTGGTAAAGACTCTTTTGGGTATTTAGTAAAAGCTCCTAAAGTAGCATAACTTAAACGCAAACCACCTTCACGTCCTACTCTACTTTGGGTAACAATTTTAAATCCGTTAGCATTACCTTCAAAATCACATAAATCTTGATATTCTTTTTTGCTTAATTTAAGTTTATGTTCTTTTCCTTTTCCAGACTTAAAAAATTCTCCAATTGCTTTCTCGCCAGAGTGACCAAAAGGTGGTTTTCCAATGTCATGTGCTAAAGCAGCAGCAGCAACAATAGCACCAAAATCGTGTGCTTGATAGCCATGAATATTTTGCAAATGCGGATGCTTTTCTAATAGTTTTTGGCCAACTCGTCTTCCAAGTGAACGACCTACAACACTTACTTCTAAACTATGTGTTAAACGTGTGTGAACAAAATCTGTTTTAGACAATGGAATAACTTGCGTTTTATCCTGAAGACTTCTAAATTCTGAAGAAAAAATAATACGATCATAATCGACCTCGAAACCTAATCGTGTTTCGTCTTGTTCTTTTCTTAGTCTTTTGTTTGTATCGCCAAAGCGTTTTAAAGAGAGTAATTGTTCCCAGTTCATTGTAAATAATTATGTAACTGCAAGATATACAAACTCATGTTACTTAAATGTTTCTAATTATAAAATTAGAAACATTTAAGTAACATTTATCTAACCTTTTAATGAAATAGGTTTAACCTACAGTTAACCTAGAACTTACAAGTTGATTGTTTCTTTGCAGCGACAAACTAATACAAAAAATGAAACAATTTTTACTAACTATTTTATTATTTACTGTGTTACAATCTGTAGCTCAAAATACAAGCACTTTATCTGGTACAGTTTTAGACAAAGATTACAACAACATGCCTATGCCTCAAGCAAATATTGCAATAGAAGGGACTACAAAAGGAACTACAACAGATTTTGATGGTTTATTTAATATTACAAATCTAGAAGCTGGAAATTATGTTGTTAAAGTTAGCTTTATTGGTTACCAAACGCAAAGTATTCCTGTTAGTATAATTGCTGGAGAGGATAAAGTTATTGAGGTTATACTAGAGTCTAGTTCTGCTTCTTTAGACGAAGTTGTTTTACAAGCTTCTTCAAAAAGAGAAAGCGAAACAGCTTTATTATTAGACCAAAAGAAAGCTGTAGAAATTAAGCAAAGTATTGGTGCAGACGAGCTGTCTCGCAAAGGCGTTAGTGATGCTGCAGGAGCAGTTGCTAAAATATCTGGAGTTTCTAAACAAGAAGGATCTAGTAATGTTTATGTTCGTGGTTTAGGAGACCGATATTTGAATACAACTTTAAACGGATTAGCGCTTCCGTCTAACGATGTAAACAAGAAAAATATAGATTTAAATCTTTTTGCTTCAGACTTAATAGAGAATGTTTCTATAAGTAAAGCCTATTCTTCAAAATTCTATGGTGATTTTGCTGCAGGAAATATAGACATTACTTCAAAAAATTATAAAGGCAATGGCTTTTTTAATTTTACAACAGGATCTGGAGTTAACACAAGAGCAGCTGGACAAAACTTTGTAAGAAGTGAAGGTTCTGGCTATTTTGGGTATTATGGTAGGTATGATCATAATCCATTTGCTATTGTTTTATCACATGGCGTCAATCCTGTAAATGTTAATGCTCCAATTAACGTAAATTATGGCGCATCTGGTGGTAAATCTTTTGATTTTGAAAGTGGTGCACGTTTAAGTCTATTCGCTACAGCATCGTTTGAGAATGATTACGAATATAGAAAAGGTAGAGTAGTCGATTTCTCTACAATTTTTAATAAAATATTTCCAGAGGCCGAAGAATTTTCATATTCCACAACAACAACAGCAATGTTAAATGCTAGTTTTAAAATTAACTCTAACAATAAACTACAGTTTAACTCTATGTTTATTAATAGCTCTACAGACGAGGTTGGCTATTATGGTATTGGTGGAAATGGTTTTAATAGAGATGCACAATCATTAGTTAACGACGAGATTGGATTTTACCAACAAAATATTCAGTTTAATCAAGATTTAATCTATGTTAATCAACTATTAGGTACTCATGAATTTGATAATCTAGAATTAGATTGGGCAATTGGTTACAATAGAGTTAATGCTCATGAACCTGATAGAAAACGTTTCAGTTTTTGAAAACTATCAATTTGCTTTAGATAACGACAACTCAACAAATCCTATATTTTTTAACAACGTAGATTATGATAATCAACGTTATTTTCAAGATATAGAAGATGAAGAACTAAACAGCCGTGTAAATTTAGCCTATACATTAAATGAAAACTCAAAATTAAACTTTGGTTTAAACGGAAGAACTAAAATACGTGATTTCGAAAACATTCGTTATGGTTACGATATTTTAGTTGGTAATACTGAAATAACAAACCCAAATAACTTAAACAATATTTTTAATTTAGGGAATCTTAGCCTTAATAATGATGGGCTTTACGACATTAAAGTTATTAATGCTGCAGTTCCAGAATATGGAAGCACAAATGCTCCAGGAGCTCCAGAAAACACCTATTCTGGAAAATTAAATGTTTTTGCTACCTATACAAACGCAGAATTAAAATTTGGAGAAAAATGGTTGTTTGTTCCAGGAGCAAGAATAGAATCTTTTGAGCAAAGTATTGTTTACGACGTTATTAACTTACCTGCAAACGAACCAGGCTTTAGAGATACTGAAAACGTATTCTTTTTACCAAGCTTAAGTATTAAATATGCTTTAAACGATGACCAAAATTTACGTTTCTCTGCAAGTAAAACAGTATCTACTCCAGAATTTAAAGAAATGGCGCCTTTTGTTTACGAAGGTGTAGCACAACGTATTGGTGGTAATCCAGATTTATTAAATAATCCATCATTCTCTTCTGTTTATAACCTAGACTTTAAATACGAGTGGTTTATGTCTAGAGCAGAGTTATTTGCAGTTTCTGCTTTTGCAAAGCAAATTAACGACCCAATAAATCTAGTAATTGCAAACGATGCCACTGGAACGCAGCGTTATTTTAGAACAGGAGACAAGGCCTCTATTTTAGGTGTTGAATTAGAAGTTAGAAAAACAGTATTACAAAATGCAGACGAAGATGCTGTATTATCTGCAGGTTTTAATATAGCTTATATGCACACAGAGCAAGATTTAAAAAGCTCGACAGGCTTATATTCTTCAACACTAGATAGAACAGACGAGCTACAAGGTGCATCTCCTTTATTAATTAATGCAGATATTAGCTATACTCCAATAATTAGTGAAAACTTTAAACCAACGGCAAACTTAGTATTCTCATATTTTTCAGATAGAATTTCAGCATTAGGATCTGGACAACTAGGTAATATTATTGAAAAAGGAATACCAACTTTAGATTTTGTCTGGAGAAATAAAATCAAATCAAATTTCGAAATTAATCTAAGTGCTAAAAACCTGTTAGACCCAAGTATTAAACTTGTAAGAGAAAACACTTCTTTTGGAGATGTTACACTTTCAGAATACAAGAAAGGTATGGATTTAGGACTTCAATTAAAATATAAATTTTAACTCACTAAAAAAAACAACATTAACTAAAAACTAAAACTATGAAACGTAACTTATTATTTGGCTTAGCCATAGTCTCTATGTTTTTTTCAGCATGTACTACAGATGACACTGCAGATATTGTATTAAATGTAAATAATGGTGGAACTACAGGTTCTACAGGAACTACAATCTCTGGAACTTACACAACAGATTTAACATTAGAAGCAGGAACAGATTACACATTAAACGGTTCTTTAATTATGGCATCTGGAACAACATTAACCATTCCAGAAGGAACTACAATTTCTGCTTTAGAACAAGGAAGTGATGTTTACATTGCTATTTCTCAAGGTGCCAAAATTAATGCCATGGGAACTGCAACAAATCCAATTATATTAACCTCTAATGCTTCAAATCCAGAAGCTGGAGATTGGGGAGGATTAATTATTTTAGGAAGAGCGCCTATTAATTCTGTATCTGGAGCTTCTACATCAACATCAGAAATCGCAAGTTTACCATATGGAGGAACTAGTATTGGTGACGATTCTGGAAGCATTCGTTACATGAGAATTGAGTATTCTGGTGGTTCTGCAGATGGACAGTCTGAAAACAATGGTTTCTCATTTTACGGCGTTGGAAACGGAACATTAGTAGAATACATACAAGCCTTTGAAGGAAAAGACGATGGTATTGAGTTTTTTGGAGGCACAGTTAATGTAGATTATGTTTCTGTAGTAAATGCTCAAGATGATTCTATAGATTGGACAGAAGGTTATACTGGCACCATTACAAATGCTTATGTAAAACATGGTGCAGACCACGATAAAGGTATTGAAGCAGATGGTTACAATACAGATATAGGTAACAACTCAAGCCCAATTTTTTGGTCTAAGCCTACAGTAAATAATTTAACTATTAGTGGCAATGGATCTGGAACAGGTAACGAAGCTATAAGATTAAGAGCAGGAACACAAGGTATCTTTAACAATATTGAAATTGTAGGCTTTGCAGAAGGTTTCGATCTTGATGGAGACCAAGGCGATGCTCCAACAGGAGCTGGAGTACTTAGCAACGATTTACAAGTTACAGATGTATTATTTACAGATGTGATTTTAAAGATGAAAAACGATACAGGCGAAACATTTACTATAACAGATTTTATTTCTGGAGATGGTAATGGAACTGGAGCAAATTACGCCTCTTGGAGTACAGGATGGACTGTAGAATAAATATAAATTAGTCTAAAACAAAAAAGGCATCTTCGAAATGAAGATGCCTTTTTTGTTTTAATTCAATAGTTTAATTGCTGTCTGTAACAGGAGATTTAATTTCCCATTCACTAACATTTGCAATAGCATTATTGTTATAATCTACTTCTTTAAGAGTGGTATCATTCCAAAAGAACCACTTGCCGACTTTTTGACCATTATCATAATTTGCAGAAACTTGTTTCTTGCCTTCTGTGCTAAAACTAAGCCACTCACCTTGTAATTTACCATCTGTAGTGTAAGCCCCTGTTTGGCTAACTACTCCATTGTCATGATAATAAACAACTTCAATTAAATTAGTGTCTTTGTTAAGTTTTAGATGTCGCTTATCTTGAGCGAAAGTTACCACAGCAATTAAAAAGGCAATTGAAACTAAAATTGATTTCTTCATAATTATGGGTTTTAACATTAATAATCTAAATATACGCATTACATAACACTTACACAACGATTACATAACATTAGCAATTTAAATACTTGGTTGCTAATAATTTAGATACTTAATAATAACTTAATATTAGCATTACATTAAAATCACTTACGTTGATGATATTTGTAATGTCTTAAGACAAAACAATTAGTATTTCATATAATCTATTAGTTTTTGTCGACTACATTATTATGATTTCTAATGAGACTGCTTTTGGCCAAAGCAGTCTTTTTTTTTTGAATTAACAATTTAGAAACATTAGGCTCATATAATTATTGGTTATTTGAAGCGATAAAAAACTAATAATTATAATGAAACTAAAATTTACTTTTTTGGTATTTGCATGTTTTGCATTTACACATTTAACAGCACAAGAAATAAGCGATACTTCTTTTGGAAAAGGCCTTATTAACTTCACTGCAAAAGACAGCTCATTTAGCGTAAAATTCGCACCTCGTTTTCAAGTACGATCTAATTCGTCTTGGGATCATAATGGAAACCAATATGGCAGCCCAGAACATAACTTTATTGTTCGTAGAGCGCGTTTAAAGTTTAATGGCTTTGCTTACAGCCCAAAACTTAAGTATAAAATTGAATTAGGTTTATCTAACAGAGATATTTCTGGTGCAAACGATTTTAATAGAAATACGCCTCGTTACATATTAGATGCAGTTATTATGTGGAATTTTGCAGGTAACTGGGAACTTTGGGCAGGACAAACAAAACTTCCAGGAAATGTGGAACGTGTTGTTTCTTCTGCAAACATGCAGCTTATAGACCGTTCATTATTAAACAGTCGTTTTAATATTGACCGTGATTTAGGCTTACAACTGCGCCATAAAACAAATTTAGGAGGTAACTTTTTAATGCGCGAAAAATTCTCAATCTCACAAGGAGAAGGACGTAATGTTTCAGAAGGTAATAAAGGCGGACTGCAATATACTGCTCGTTTAGAGTTTTTACCGTTTGGTACTTTTAAGTCTAAAGGCGATTATAGTCAATCTGATTTAAAAAGAGAAGAAACACCAAAATTAATGGCTGGTTTTACTTATAACCTTAACGAAAATGCAGTTAGAGAAAGAGGTTTTGCTGGTGATTATATGATTAGGACTGATGGTTCTATTTTTGAAACAAACCAAACTACTATTTTCGCAGATGCTATGTTTAAATATAATGGTTTTTCTTTTATGGGAGAATATGCAAAACGTACTGCTGATGAAGTAATTGCTACTGAAATTGATGGTACTACTCCAACAGGTGATATTGTTTTAACTGGTAATGCTTTAAACTTACAAGCTGGGTATTTATTTAAAAACAACTACGAAATAGCAGCACGTTTTACAACTGTAAATTACGAAGCTATTACTGGAAGCTTACCTCAAGACCAATACACCATTGGTGTAAATAAATTTATTGTTGGTCATAAATTAAAAGTTCAGAGCGATTTAAGTTATACAACCTTAGATGGTAATGAAGACAATATTACTTTTAGATTAGGATTTGATATTCATTTTTAAATTATTAAAAAATAACAATTAGATAACATTATAATCAATATCTATCAAGATATTTGCAAAATCAAAATTTATGGAAAATATGTATTTATTTATGTTGATTGCTATTACAGTACTAGCAATAGCTGATATTGTAGTTGGTGTTAGTAATGATGCTATAAACTTTTTAAACTCTGCCATAGGCTCTAAAGCCTTATCTATGAGAACAATAATGATTGTGGCTAGTTTAGGTATCTTTATTGGAGCTGTTTTTTCTAGTGGGATGATGGAGGTTGCACGAAAAGGTATTTTTGTTCCTGGCATGTTTAGTTTTGAAGACATTATGTACATTTTTATGGCAGTAATGATAACAGATATTCTACTGTTAGACTTCTTTAACACATTAGGTTTACCTACTTCTACAACGGTTTCTATTGTTTTTAACTTATTAGGAGCAGCAGTTATTATGGCATTAATTAAAATCACTGCTTCAGATGCTCAAACAATAACAGATTTAGGAAGTTATATTAACACCGAAAAAGCAATAGAAATTATTAGAGGTATAATAATGTCTATATTTATTGCATTTACAGTTGGTGCCTTTGTACAATGTCTATCACGTTTAATTTTTACTTTTCAATATGAAAAGAAAATAAAAAGTTTTGGAGCTGTTTTTGGAGCTGTTTGTTTAACAGCAATCACATACTTTATTTTTCTTAAAGGATTAAAAGGAACACCATATTATAAAGATTTAAAAGGAATTGTTGAAGGTAATGAAGTCTATATTATCATGGCTAGCTTCGTTTTATGGTTAATAGTCTCTTTCGCATTCCAAGCCATAACAAAAAAATCAATCTTACTTGTTGTTATAGCTGTTGGAACATTTGGACTAGCATTAGCATTTTCTGGTAATGATTTAGTTAATTTTATAGGTGTACCAATGGCAGCATATCATTCTTATGAGGCATGGGTTGCAGGAGGTATGGATTCTACAATGTCTATGGCTGTTTTAAGTAAAAAAGTACCTGCAGAGCCTTTACTTTTATTTATTGCAGGAACTATAATGGTTTTAACATTATGGTTTTCTAAAAAAGCTAAAACAGTTGCAGAAACTGAATTAAGTTTATCTCGTCAAGGTGATACTCACGAAAAATTTGAGCCTAATATGCTTTCAAGAGGTTTAGTTAAAGGAACATCTTGGTTATCTAACGCTATCAGTTTTATTATCCCAAAATCGCTTCAAGAAAGTATAGGTAAGAGTTTTGAAAAACCTGATACTGTAGCGCTAACTAAAGACCAAAGTATAGACGCACCTGCTTTTGATATGATTAGAGCATCAGTTAACTTAATGGTTGCTGGTGTATTAATAGCGATTGCAACTTCTATGAAACTTCCATTATCAACAACTTACGTAACATTTATGGTTGCCATGGGAACCTCTTTCGCTGATCGTGCTTGGGGAAGAGAAAGTGCTGTTTACAGAGTAGCGGGAGTATTAAATGTTATAGGTGGATGGTTTGGAACTGCAATTGGTGCATTTATAGCTGCTGGTATAGTAGTATTCTTAATAAAATGGAATCCAGAAGTTATGACTCCAATTTTATTATTGTTAACTGTTGTATTATTAGTTAGAAACTATCTTTCTCACAAAAAAACATATAACAAAACAGTTGATCAAGATAGCTTAAAGCAATCGGGAAGCAGCTCTGTTCAAGGTGTAATACATGAAAGTGCAGATAATATCGCTAGTGTTGTAAAACGTGGAAACAGAATTTACACCAATGCTATTAAAGGTCTAGCAAAACAAGATTTGGCACTACTTAAACAAAACAAGAAACAAATCACTAAATTATCAGATGAAGTAGATGATTTAAGAGATAACATATTCTATTTTATTAAGAATTTAGACGAAACTAGTTTAAGAGCAAGTAGCTTTTACATTAATATTCTAGGCTACTTACAAGACATGACTCAATCCTTAGAGTACATTTCTAAAACAAGTCATAAACATATAAACAACAATCATAAAAGTCTTAAGTTTAGCCAAATTAAAGAGCTAAAGGAAGTAGATGATGCTTTAGAGTCTTTATTTAATGATACTCAAGAAGCCTTTAAATCTGAATCTTTTGAGCAAATAGGCGCTATAATTAATCGTAAAAAAGATATGTTTGATTTAGTAACTTCTAAAATTGTGAAGCAAGTAGCTAGAACAAGAACTGAAGAATCTAGCCCAAAAAACACAACATTATACTTTAGCTTATTATTAGAGACTAAAGATTTATTAACCGCAACAATGAATCTTTTAGAAGAGTATTATAATTCTCATGATAGCTCTGTAGAACCTGCAACTATTACATAAACAGAATAATAAATTATAATTTATGTCTTAAAAAACCACCATGTTATTGATGGTTTTTTTGTTTTATCTATAAAAATCTAACTAAAACAAAACCTAACACAGAACCTATTATAATAATCCAAATTGGGCTTACTTTTGTTTTAAACACTAATAACGCACCTATTAAAGCAATAACAACTCCTTTCCAATCTAAAACTATTTCTTTAGTCATAACAAGTAATACAGCTAACATAACTGCAACTGCTGCTACATTAACAGCATCTAAAAAATAACGCAGAAGCTTAGATTTACGCATTTTAGGAATAAAAGGGTTAAGTATTAAAACAAACAAAAATGAAGGTAAAAAAATACCTGTAGTTGCTGCTAGAGCTCCAGGAAAACCAGATAATTGATAACCAATAAAAGTTGAAGTAGAGAGTACTGGTCCTGGTATAAATTGACCTACAGCTATAGCATCTATTAATTCTACTCTTGTTAACCAACCTCTAGTTACTAACTCTGCATCTAAATAGGCAAATAAAACATATCCACTACCATATAAAATGGCTCCCACTTTTAAAAACACCCAAAATACGTTTATAGCAGATATTTTGCTTAGAGTTAGGCCTAAAGTAGAGCTCAATAAAAATGGATAAAAGCTATTTAAAGATGCACTAACCTTATTTTTAAAATAAAAATATAGCATTCCCAATATACCAGCTGATAATAATGCAAATACTTCATTTACACCAAATAAACTTGCAGTAAGCACCAACAAACCAATTATAGTTAGCTCAATTGTTTTTACTGCTTTTTTTCCTAGCTTTAATACTGCAGACGCTATAATTGCTAACACTGCTGGTTTAATTCCGAAAACAAATGGCTCTACTTCTGGTAACTTACCACATTCTACATATAAATAAGCTAATAAAGCAGTGATTATAACTGCTGGAAAAATAAAAGCTATTCCTGCAACAAAAAGACCTTTTTTTCCTGCGCGTTCGTATCCACAATGCATAGTCATTTCTGTAGAATTTGGACCAGGAATTAAGTTTGTAGTACCAATAAGATCTAAAAAGTAGTCACGTGTCATCCATTTGCGTTTAGTTACAACCTCATCTTCCATCATAGCAATATGAGCTGCTGGACCTCCAAAGGCAAAACAGCCTAATTTAAAAAATACTGAAGCTACTTCTTTGAGATTATTATTCATAAAAAACATTTATTCTTTATAATGAGATAAATATAAGGACTGCTTTATAAATAAAAAAGCATCCTTTTCAGAATGCTTCTTTTAATAATAAATCACTTGTTTTCAATGCTAAAATGAACATCTATTATCCTTCACAACTAGCACATTCTTTCTTTTGCTTAAATTTTTGCGCTGCATTCATACTGTGTTGGTAGTACAATGATTTTACACCTAGTTTCCAAGCCGTAACATATAGTTTATTAATGTCTTTAACTGGCATATCTGGATGTACCATAATATTTAAAGATTGTCCTTGATCTATATGATTTTGTCTGTTTGCTGCTTGATAAATAATACTCATCTGATCTATTTCAGAATACGTTTTAAACACCTCTTTTTCATGATCTGTAAGCTCTTCAAGATGTTGTACTGAACCATCATAATCACGAATACTTTTCCAAATATCACTTGTATTTAATCCTTTTTCTTTTAAAAGGGCTAATAAAAATGGATTTTTGATAGTCGTTTTTATTTTCGCAATATCTTTTACATAAATGTTAGACCAAATTGGCTCAATACCTTGAGATACTTGTCCTAAAATAAACGCTGAAGATGTTGTTGGCGCAACTGCATTTAATGTTGTATTACGCCTTCCATAGCCTTTTAAAACTTTTGGCTCTCCAAATAATTTTGCTAATTCTTGCGATGCTTTGTTAGATTTATCGTTTATAGTTTTAAATATTTCACTATTCAAGTTAAAAGCTTCTGCACTATCAAAAGCTAAGCTTTTGGATTGTAATAAAGAATGCCATCCTAATGCTCCTAAACCTAACGCTCTGTTTTCTTTTGAAAAGTTATAGGCTTTTTCCATAAACATAAATGTTTGCCTATCGTCTCTACTTTCAGAATCTCTATATACTTCAAGTTTAGTAACAAATTCTTCTAAAACAGCATCTAAAAAGTACACCATGGTTTCAACAGCATCTGTATCTTTCCACTTATCATAATGTAATAAATTTACAGAAGATAATACACAAACAAAAGACCACTCGTCGTTAGTAGGTAACATGATTTCTGAACACAAATTACTAGCGTATATTTCATGATTTTTATCTTGATACACATCTGGTGCTGCATTGTTTGCATTGTCTCTAAAGAAGATATATGGGTATCCTATCTCTCCTCTACGTTGTAATACTTTAGCCCAAATTGCTCTTTTATCTGCATCACCATCAATCATTTCCTGCATCCAATCGTTACCAACGGTTACACCATGTGTTAATTCTTGGATTGGGTTTCCCTCTGTCCCAATTTCTAAAAACTCATTAATATCTCCATGTTCAATAGGTAAGTAAGGAGAAAAACGACCTCTTCTTACTGAGCCTTGACTTACAACATCAACCATTTTTTCAAAAAGTTGCATGATGTGTACAGCTCCAGAAGATTCTCCGTTATTTTTTACAGCAGCACCACGATGACGTAATTTTCCAAAATAACCAGAAGTACCACCTCCTAATTTAGACATCATACCTACTTCAGATTGCGTGTATAAAATGTCTCCCATATCATCATCTATATGCGACCCAAAACAACTAATAGGTAATCCTCTTTTCTTACCAAAGTTTGACCACACTGGTGAAGCTAAAGAGTAGTAACCTTCTGCCATGTAGCCATAAAACTTGTCTGCAAATCCATCAATTTTCAAGATTTTCTCTGCATTATTTGCAATTTCTCTAATACGTTCTTCTGGCGTTGTATTTTCTGTTAAGTATCCGGAAGCTAAAAACTTTCGGCTATTTTCTGTTAGCCATTTAATTTCTGGCTGTTTGCCAGCTTCTTCTATTGTCTTTTTTCTAGCGTTAATTAATTCGTTATAGTTAGAGGCTTTTGCGTCTTGACTTAAGTTTACTTCGGTGGTTTTTTGTGTTTTGTTGCTCATTTTTAGAATAGGTCGTCGCTAGTTATACTTTTTGTTCTTTTACTATAGTTTATAGATCGTTTCACGAAGAAATCTCCATGTTTTGTACCTATAATTTCGTCATCAAACCATTCGGTTTGTGCCACTAATTCTTCATTTATTTCAAATACTTTTTCTATTCCAATGCTTTCTAAAGAATCATTAAAACGTTTTTTAATAAATTCATTAATAACATCTTTTGGTAAGAAATCTAATTCTCCTGCTTCAAAAATCCAATCTATTATATTGCTTTCAGAGGCGAAGGCTTCTTTACATAAATCTTGTACTTGAGTTGCGTGTTCTTGATCGAACCACGTTGGATTTTCATCTTTAATTATTTTAATAATATCTATACCAAAATCACCATGAATTTGTTCTTCTTTAGAGGTTGCTTCTACAACATTAGAAACGCCCTTAAGCATATTTTTATGCTTATTAAAAGCCATTATTATTAAAAACTGTGAGAATAAAGAGACGTGCTCAATAAATAATGAAAATAATAAAATAGATTCTGCAAACTCTTTATTGTCTTCACTTTTAGCATTTTTTAAAGCTGTTTCTAAATACTGCACACGACGCATTATTACAGGCTTCTTTTTTAGGTGTTTAAATTCATTATTTAATCCTAAAATTTCAAGTAAGTGAGAATAGGCATCATGGTGTCTTACTTCACTTTCTGCAAAAGTTGCACCTACTGAACCAATTTCTGGTTTTGGCATTTTATTATAGATATCTCCCCAAAAACTCTTTACTGCAACTTCAATTTGAGAAATAGCAAGCATTGTGTTTTTAATTGCATTTTGCTCTACAATAGTAAGTCTTGTTTTAAAATCTTGAATATCGCTGGTGAAATTAAATTCAGAATGAATCCAGTATGAATGTCTTATGGCATCTACATAATCGTTAAGTGCTGGATATTCGTATGGCTTTAGGTTAATGCGCTTTTCGAAAATATTGGTTATTCTATTTCTAGCTTGTTCGTCTCTGTATAAAATATAAGCTTTAGCAACATTAGGAAATGCACTTACCATTAGTTTTTCTTCTACAAGATCTTGTACCTGTTCTACTGTTGGTAAATATCTACTATCTTTTATTTTTCTTTGTGTTAAGGTCTCTAAAACGTTTAAAGATATTTCTTGTGCGTCTTCTTTAGAACCATTTCCAACAGAAAGCATTGCTTTCTCTATAGCATTAGTTATTTTATTTAATACAAAAGGACTCGTTTCGTAATCTCTTTTAATTATATCTGTAATCTCCATAATGTTGTTTTAATAGCTTTATTGATAATAGTATTGAGCCAAGTTTTTCAAATTTTATTGGGTAATAAAAAAACGTATTTTTTTCTTTTGTATATAAAATAAAAAATAAGTTTTATTGTTGAAAAAAAATTGAATTTGTATGCTTTGAACAAAGATTGCTAATTGTACTTAAAAATGAAAGGGTATTCTATAAACGTTGTCAACAAGTTTTTAACAACGTAGTGTTTGCAATGTTTTTCGAGGAATTTAACACTATTAACTCAACTACTTGATTTATAGTGTTTTAAAAATACATATGTCGAGTTACAAGCAGTAAAATAAGGAAACTTAAAAAATAAAAAAATAAACATTTTAATACTAGAAGATAACTATACATGTCTCTAAAAAAACATTAGATTTTGTAACAATTACAATTATAGATAACGGAATTGGAAGAAAGGCTTCGGCAGAAATTAATAACAATAAACTGCTTAAAAGAAAATCTGTTGGTATAGATATTACAAAACAACGTTTAGAGTATTTCTCAAAAAACTATACAAACTCTTACAAAATTACAATTGAAGATTTATATGATAAAAATATAGCTATAGGCACTAAAATAATTATAGATATTCCAACTAAAGAGAGCTACAGATTAAAAACTACTTAATGATTATTTCATTGTTTTGGCTACTTTTTCTAGTTCTGTATACCAATCTTCACCAAATTTTCTAATAAGCGCTTCTTTAACAAATTTATAAACTGGAACTTGTAATTCTTTGCCTAGAGAACAAGCATCGTCACATATTTCCCATTTATCATAATTTACAGCAGAAAACTCAGTATAATCCTTAACTCTAATTGGGTATAAATGACAAGAAACTGGTTTCTTCCAACTAACTTCTCCTTGATTATAAGCCTCTTCTATAGCACATAATGCTGTGTTTTTCTCATCAAAAATAACATAAGCACAATCTGCACCATTAATTAAAGGCGTTTCTAATTCCCCTAAAGCTGTTTTTATTGAAGTGCCTTGAGACTCAATAACATCTACCCCTTCTTGTCTTAAAAAAGGCTTTACTTTTGGATAAATCTCTTTAAGAATTTGTGTTTCATCTTCTGTTAAGGGAGCACCTGCATCTCCATCTACACAACAAGCACCTTTACAAGCCGACAGGTTACACACAAAATCGTTTTCTATTATAGCCTCTGAAACTATTGTCTTTCCTAATTGAAACATACTTAATTTAATCTCGAAATAAAGAGCAAATATAACACGAAAATCTTCAATTAAAGTATTATAACTTTTAGAGATAATTTAACCTTAAATTAATATTGCAAATCTATTATTAATAAGTACTTTTGCCGAAAATTTAAGAAAGGTAGTTATGAATTTTGATTTTAAAGAGATATTTACTGTATTCATGGTGTTATTTGCAGTAATAGATATTGTTGGTAATATTCCTATTATAATAGATTTACGTAAAAAAGTAGGACATATACAAAGTGAAAAAGCTTCAATTATCGCAGGTGCTATTTTAATTGCTTTTTTATTTCTTGGAAAAAGTATTTTAAATCTTATTGGTATAGATGTAAGCTCTTTCGCTGTCGCTGGTTCTTTTATATTGTTTTTTATTGCTTTAGAAATGATTTTAGGCATAACATTATATAAAGAAGAAGACACGAATCCCTTAACAGCTTCAGTTTTTCCACTAGCATTCCCATTAATAGCAGGACCTGGTAGTTTAACAACTTTATTGTCACTTAGAGCAGAGTTTGAAATAGAAAATATAATACTTGCAGTTTTAATGAATGTTATAGTTATCTATATAGTTTTAAAGACGTCACGAAGAATTGAACGCCTAATTGGGCAAAACGGCATTAGTATTATTAGAAAAGTTTTTGGTGTAATACTTCTAGCTATTGCTATTAAGTTATTTGCTACTAACATTAAAATTCTTTTTGCTTAACTTTACATCTAGAAATTAATCATTTGTTTAATGGTTAAATGAAACAGATATAAAATGAAAATATTTACACTCATACTTAATATTATTGCAATAGGATTAATAATTTACAACGCAAGTAAACTTAATTTTGAAGGACTACTTAAAGGAGAGAGCATGATTGCGGTAATTACCATTGTTGCAGCTCTTTGCGCGATATTAATGCTTCAAATACTTAGAGTTTCTAAAAAAATAGAAGAAAAGAGTAAAAATTAAATATTAGACAGTTTAATTATTGGTGGTGGAGCAGCTGGATTATCTTATGCTTTAGTTTTATGGTCTGGACTTAAAAAGCCTTTTGCTAAAGAAAAAAAAATAGCAATTATAACTCACCAAAAATCATCTCATTTACAAAATGCATTATTTAATAATGTTCTTGGTCTAGAACCAGGTACTCTGGGTAAAGATATTCTAATAGATGGCAAAAAGCAATTGGAAGATCTATGTCCCGAAATTACTCAAAAAGAAAAAGTATGTGAAATTTCTAAAACCCAGGATCACTTTTTAATCACTACAAATAAAAACAAATACAGAGCTAAGCTTGTTGTAATTGCCGTAGGCTATTCAAATCTATTAACAATAAGAGGTTTAGAAGCACACATTAAACCGCATCCAAAAGCAGCAATTGAAAAAGATAGAATTTGGCTACAAAACACAAACCATTTAATAGAAGATAATTTATATGTTACAGGAACTTTAGCGGGTTGGCGAAGTCAATTTACAATAGCTTCAGGAAGCGGAGCTCATGTAGCCACAGATATTCTTACCTTATGGAATAATGGAAAACATACTAAAATACATGACAAAATCTAGTTAGTAAAGTCTTTATTTAGACTCAAGTTAATTACCTCATTTACCATAGTATCTGTTTGGTTAATAACTTCTTCAAAAGCACCAGTACCATATAATTGATTTGCCAGCGCAGCTTTTATATATTGTTTTACTTCATTTTTGTAAGTAATAAATATAATATTTGTTCTTCGTTTTGCATTTAAATACTCCTGAAACTCTTCTACTACTTTATCTGTTATTTCAAAATTAATTAAATAGTCTTCTTTAATAATTTCTTTAAATACGTTTCTATCTTTTTCTAATTGTTCGAAAGCAAAATTATTAAAATAGCCTCGACGTTGTAAAAAAGCAATGGTTTCGTTTTGCATTCCTTTATCAAGAGGTACAAAAACATCTGGAATAATTCCTCCACCTCCAAAAACTATTTTACCTTTTGGTGTTGTAAATTTTAAAGAATCTGCTACTTCTATTTTTTCAGGATCTAACAGCTCACCACTATTTATTCTAGAATAATAATCATCAAAATAATCTCTGTTTCCATTATCATAAGAACGTTGAATTGAACGCCCTGTAGGAGTATAATATCTTAAAACTGTTAATCTCACTGCACTTCCGTCTCCTAATTGCATCTCTCGTTGCACTAAGCCTTTCCCATAAGATCGCCTGCCTAGTATTGTTCCTTTGTCATTATCTTGTAATGCTCCTGCAATAATTTCGCTAGCAGATGCAGAATTTTCGTCTATTAAAACATAAACATGGCCTTTTTCAAAAGAGCCTCTTCTTGTAGCATAGCTATTTTCTATTTTACCTTTCTTGTTTTTTGTAAAAAGGATAAGCTTATCATATTCTAAAAACTCATCTACAATTTTCTCTGCTACACCTAAAAAACCTCCAGGATTCCCTCTTAAATCTAGAGCAATTTCTGTTGCTCCTATTTTTTTAAGTTTAGTTAATTCTCTTTTAAACTCCTTGTAAGTAGACTCTGCAAAACGGTTAATTTTAATATAACCCAAGGTTTCTGTTAGCATATACGCAGCGTCTACACTTACTATTGGAATGATTCCTCTTGTAACTTTAAATTTTAATGGCTTAGTTTCTCCTTTTCTTATAACCTCTAAAACAACATCTGTATTTTTTGGACCTTTTAACTTCTTAACTAAATCTCCATTTGTAAGGTCTCTTCCAAAAAGAGAATCTCCATCTGCAGTTATTATTCTGTCTCCTCCTTTTAAACCTGCTCTTTCACTTGGTCCTTTCTCTATCGTTCTTATTACTGTTATAGTATCTTTGTGAGTATAGAAACTAATGCCAATACCTACAAAATCTCCTTTCATGTTTTCTGTAACACTTTGCATGTTCTCTTTAGGAATGTAAACAGAATGTGGATCTAAGTTTTCTAGAATTCCATTTACCGTAACATCCACAATACTATCGGTATTAACTTCTTCTATATAATCATGGTCTATATAATCTATAAGCCTGTTAAGTTTATCTTTTTTGTTATTTGAAGTAAAAAGACTATCTGCAGTATCATTAAAATCTAGAGAACCACCAATAAAGACACCTACTGCAATAGCAGATCCTAAAAGCAAAGGCAAGTATTTTGTATTTAATTTCATCTATATTAAATTCTCTATTTAAGCTGTTAAATCTTCAATTTTTTCTAACTCAATTCCTGCTTTCTGTAAAAAACGCAAGCCAGAATCGTCTTTATAGCCTTCTTTATAAACCACTCTAACAATACCTGCTTGGTGTATAAGCTTACTACATTCTTTACAAGGTGATAAGGTAATGTATAGTGTTGCTCCTTTGCAAGATTGTGTTGAGGAAGCTACTTTTAAAATTGCATTTGCTTCAGCATGTAAAACATACCATTTTGTGTAACCTTCTTCGTCTTCGCAATAATTCTCGAAACCAGTTGGGGTTCCGTTAAATCCGTCACTAATAATCATACGTCCTTTAACAATAATCGCTCCTACCTGTCTACGCTCACAGTGAGACAATTTTCCCCACTCTTCTGCTATTCTTAAATAGGCTTTATCGTATTTGTTTTGCTTGTTTTTAGGCATGTTTTTTAATTCTATCAATTTTAAAACTCAAAACAAAAAAACTATACAGTTTGAGCTCTAAATATTAAAATTTGCTTTGCAAATTCAACTAACACAACGAAGATAGCGTGTTAGTGTTTTAATTACAATTCAATTAATAAAGTTTTATGATAATTTTATGGCAAACTATTGTAATAGTGGACTATTTAATATCATTGGTATTACTAAACCAATCACAATTGCAGAAACGACCATAATCCAATCGCGTTTTGTAGACCTAAAAACCGTTTGAGTTATATAACCTAAAAACAGCACTATAAATACAATAATAATTTGTGCTATTTCAATACCTAAAGCAAACTCAAGAAGTGCTAATAACTTGTTATCGTCTCCACCAACTAAAAGTTTAAATTCTCTTGCAAAACCTAGACCATGTATTAAACCAAAAAACAATGTTGTAATAAAAAGCAGTCCAATTCTCTCTTTCTGTGCACCTTTTCCAGAAGTAAAAACATTAAAAAGCGCAGCAATTAAAATTGAAGCTGGTATAAGGAACTCTACAATATCTGCTGAAACCTTAACCGCACCATAAGTTGCTAAAATTAAAGATAGCGTATGCCCAAGAGTGAACATTGATACTAGTAAAAAAACACGTTTCCAGTCTTTAAACATAAATGGAACTGTTAAAACAATTAAATAGAGGACGTGATCGTAAGCATTAATATCTAAAACGTGATTAATACCATATTGTACGTTAAACCAAAGTTCTTCAAGCATAGTAGATTAAATTTAGGGTGTTGTAAATATATAAAAAAAAGAAAGGCATCAATTAAAATTGATGCTTTTAGTATTTGTACTCAAAGTGGAAGTCTTTAAAAAAATCACAAACAACTGAAAATAAGTAATTTGTATAAGAAATACACTTTAAAATCCCGATTTTTTCCGAAAATATATTTATTTAAAAATTATTTATTATGATTGAAAAGCATTAAACACAAGCCCTTGAGTTTATTACTTTATTTAAACATAGTAACTTTTCACTATTAAAAATTATTGACCAAGAAAGTCCGTGAGGACTTTCTTAAATAGGAAAGAAGACAGTAATAAATTATATACGACTTAAGTTCACAATTCATTAAATTTACGTATGAATCAGAAAAGGGTTCTGTCGCATCTAATGTAAGGAAAAATCAAATTTTTTATATTTACAATAAAAAAGATGTTCAAAGGTCACTGTTTTCCTAAAGCAATCATATTACAAGCTGTTTACTTCAAATTAAGGTCAACCTACAAATCATTTATATCATTAGCTTCTTAAAAAATTAAATTAGTTTAAAACTTGATGCTTAATTTTAGCAGATGCGACAGAACCAAAGATGCTCATAATGAATTAATTAATTTATTTCGTGATTTAAAACCACCTGTTGAAGTTTGTGATTTATTTGAATTGGTATTAGAGGATCATTATAAGACATCAAAGCAAAGTCAATATAACGATATG
>NZ_JASJHV010000055.1:0-9678 GCF_037625555.1 Lacinutrix sp. | reverse complement strand
GAGCCTATTTATGGAGTGGTTTTAGCACTCATTATTTTTCCATTAACGGAGACGATGTCACCATCGTTTTATTATGGTGCTCTTATTATTTTGGTAACTGTTTTATTAAATGGAATTATAAAAAACAGAAAAGCCTTTAGGAATAAGAAGTCTCAAAACGAAAAAATTGTGTAATTTTGTAAGCTAACTAAGAAATTATACTAATACAATTCTCAATGGAATATTTAGAATTCGAACTACCAATAAAAGAACTTGAAGATCAATTAGATAAATGTCAAGTTATAGGTAAAGAGAGCGATGTTGATGTTACAGAAACCTGTAAGCAAATAGAAAAAAAGCTCGTTGCCACTAAAAAAGAGATTTATAAGAACTTAACGCCTTGGCAAAGAGTACAAATGTCTCGTCATCCCAACAGACCTTATACTTTAGACTATATTAAAGCTTTATGTGGAAATACATTTTTAGAGTTACATGGAGATCGTAACTTTAAAGACGATAAAGCCATGATAGGAGGCTTAGGTAAAATTGGAGATCAGAGTTACATGATTATTGGTCAACAAAAAGGATATAACACAAAAACAAGACAATATAGAAACTTTGGTATGGCAAATCCTGAAGGTTATCGAAAAGCATTACGCTTAATGAAATCTGCAGAGAAGTTTGGTATACCTGTAATTACACTATTAGATACTCCAGGAGCATATCCTGGTTTAGAAGCAGAAGAGCGTGGTCAAGGCGAAGCTATTGCAAGAAATATTCTAGAAATGACACGTTTAAAAGCACCAATAATTACTATCGTAATTGGAGAAGGAGCATCTGGTGGAGCTTTAGGTATTGGTGTAGGAGATAAAGTATTAATGCTAGAGAATACATGGTATTCTGTTATATCTCCAGAATCTTGTTCTTCTATTTTATGGAGAAGCTGGGAGTATAAAGAACAAGCTGCTGAAGCTTTAAAATTAACTGCTAGCGATATGAAGAAAATGAAGATAGTAGACGAAATTATTAAAGAACCCTTAGGAGGAGCACATAGTGATAGAGAAAAAACATTTTTAGCTGTTAAAACAGCTATCGAAAAAACATACGACGAGTTTAAAAACTTATCACCAAAAGATTTAGTTGCTAAGCGTATGGACAAATATTCTCAAATGGGAGTTTATAAAGGCTAACAGTAATAAATACTTTAAATATTAAAATCTGAAAGCTAAACTTTTAGATTTTTTTATGCTTATTAACAATAAAACCGAGTTATTAACAGTTGAATTGTTAATGAGGTGTGAAGATTGAGAACGTATAAAATTCACATACTCATAACAATTGTTTTACATTCGTTGTATATGAAACAACCAAACCAAATATCTGGATACAAAGTAGATAAAAGCACAATTATTTCATTGGAAAAAGGAAAAATACCACCTCAAGCTATTGATTTAGAAGAAGTTGTGCTTGGTGCAATGATGATTGATAAAAAAGGTGTCGATGAAGTAATCGATATTTTAAGTCCAGATGCATTTTATAAAGAGTCGCATCAGCATATCTTTGAAGCCATCTTTATGTTATTTCAAGAAAGTCAACCTATCGACTTATTAACCGTTTCAACTCAATTAAAGACAAATGCTAAGTTAGATTTAGCTGGAGGCGATTTTTATCTAATTTCGTTAACACAAAAAGTATCTTCTTCTGCACACATAGAATTTCATGCTCGAATTATTTTACAAAAATTTATTCAAAGAAGTTTAATTAAAATTTCTAGTGAAATTATTGAAACTGCTTACGATGAGACTCAAGATGTTTTCGATTTATTAGACAAAGCAGAATCTAAGCTATATGAAGTTACCCAAGGAAATATTAAGAAATCTAGTGAAACTGCACAAGATTTAGTAATACAAGCCAAAAAGAAAATTGAAGAGATTTCTAAAAAAGACGGAATGAGTGGTGTTCCTTCTGGTTTCGATAAACTAGATAAATTAACTTCTGGTTGGCAAGAGAGCGATTTAATTATTATAGCTGCTCGACCAGGTATGGGAAAAACAGCACTTACACTAACTATGGCAAGAAATATTGCAGTAAATAGTAATATTCCAGTTGCTTTTTTCTCTTTAGAGATGGCATCTGTTCAATTAATAACGCGTTTAATTTCTAGTGAAACAGGATTGTCTTCAGAGAAATTAAGAACAGGAAAATTAGAAAAACACGAATGGGAACAATTAAACGTTAAAGTAAAAGCACTTGAAAAAGCGCCATTATTTATAGATGATACACCATCACTTTCTATTTTCGATTTACGTGCAAAGGCAAGGCGTTTAGCTTCGCAACATGGAATTAAAATGATAATGATTGACTATCTTCAGCTTATGACTGCTACAGGTAACGGAGGGAATAGAGAACAAGAAATCTCTACTATTTCTAGAAACTTAAAAGCATTAGCAAAAGAATTATCAATCCCAGTAATAGCATTATCACAATTATCTCGTGCAGTAGAAACTCGAGGAGGTAGTAAAAGACCTTTATTATCAGATTTGCGTGAATCTGGAGCCATAGAGCAAGATGCAGATATTGTATCTTTTATATATAGACCAGAATATTATAAAATTGATGAATGGGATGATGATGATCAATCTCCTACAGCAGGGCAAGGAGAGTTTATTGTGGCTAAACATAGAAATGGAGGATTAGAAAATATTAGATTAAAATTTATTGGAAATTTAGGTAAATTTGATAATCTAGACGATTTTGATACTCCTTTTGGACAAGAATTTCATAGTAAAATGAATGCTGCTGCAAACGATAATACATTTAAACAGGATAATTTTACAGCATCTCCAGAAGATGCCTTTGGAGCTCCAGATGATGAAGTGCCGTTTTAATATTTGTTTTTGAAAAAAAATAGTATTTTTAATTTTACTTTCAATTATAATTTCGTGTACTTCTAATAAATCTGTCATAAATAATTTAGAAGGAAAACCTAAGTATGCTTAATTGAAAACACTTTTTTTAATGCACACTATCCATGCTCTAGTTTTGTTGTAGTTTCACTAAAAGGTGATTTTATTAGCTATTATGGTGAATACCCAAAAGAAGCAGTTTTAGAAGCAACTAACATCATTTTAAAAAAAGCTTAATTTCCTGTTAAATTTCAGAAAGAAAAGACATCTTTAATTTATCTTTACATAAAACAAGTGTAACAATACATGGATAAGCTGCGTACAACAAACTATTTACTGCTATTTATAGTAATACCAATACTTTTTTATTTACTTAAAATATTGTCGTTTATTTTTATTCCTTTATTTTTTTCAATGTTTATAGCATTGTTGTTTTTGCCCTTAATGCGTTTTTTAAAACGTAGAGGCGTGCATAAACTTATTAGTATTTTTATTGTTATTTTAATAATAATTCTGGGTGTAAAACTAGGAATGGAGTTGGTTAAATTGTCTAGTAAACAAATAATGGAAAGCAACTCCTCTTTCTTTTTAAAAACTCAAACTAAAGTCAATCATTTGGTTTTTGAAATAGAATCTGTTTTTGGAACTGATGCCATAGAAGATGATAATACAAAACTATCTCGCTTTCTTAATAAAGAGGCCATTTTTGATAATTTTGGAAACATATTAAGCATTATAAGCAAGACTTTAACAGCCTTATTAATGACTATTTTCTTTGTAGTACTATGGTTAGCCGAGTCTATTAATATCGAAAACCTACTCAATAAAACACTATTAAGAAATAGGCATCAATCTATTAGAACCTTCATAAAAATTGAAAACGAACTTATTAAATTTATAAAAGTAAAAGTACTTGTAAGTTTTTTAACAGGAGTATTTACAGGTTTGGCATGTTATTTTTTCGATGTTAGTTTCCCAATTTTTTGGGGATTATTTGCTTTTCTAATTAACTTTGTTCAAATGGTAGGTTCCTTTGTAACAGTAATTTTACTATCAATTTTCGCTTTTATAGAATTAGAGGCCTCCAGTACATTACTATTTTTTATAATAGCAATAGCTGGAACACAAGTGCTCTACGGTAGTATTTTAGAGCCTATTTTTATGGGTAAATCTTTTTCTATAAACGTTATAACAGTACTTGTTGCTTTAATGTTTTGGGGATTTATTTGGGGTGTGCCAGGTTTAATAATGGCAATTCCTATTACTGTATTCTTTAAAATTATTCTTGAGCAATTTCCAAGTACACAAGGTTTAGCCAAGCTTCTATCTGCAGGATAATATTAATTTTCTATAATTAAGATGGAATAATTTTTGATTATCTTTCTACCTAATTATTTATGCTTAAAACTTAAAAGAGGTAGTTTAGAAATCAGACTATGAAAAAATTACTATTTATATTTATCCTACTATTATCAACTCAAAGTTACGCATCTTATATCCTTATTCCTATGGATGCAGAGACTCAAGAAAATCATTTAAAAGCCTACGGAATTACCTATTGGACTTTAGCTAAAGACATTGAAGTGAAATGGTTATTAAACTATAGAGGAGGTTCCTTTTTATTACCAGATACAGATCAAATACAAAAAGAATGTAAAATAAGAGGTGTAAGTTTCGAGGTTTTAAGCAATGTAATGGCCGAAAGTATTCTTGAAGATATTAGTAGTCCAAGTAAAAATATGGAAGCTGTTGTCTTAGAAAAAGTACCTAAGATTGCAGTTTACACACCAAAAGGAAAATTACCTTGGGATGATGCTGTTACTATGGTATTAACTTATGCTGAGATTCCTTATGAGACGATTTACGACGAAAACGTTTTAAAAGATGAATTAGTTTTATATGATTGGTTACACCTTCACCACGAAGATTTTACTGGACAATTTGGTAAGTTTTATGCACGTTATAGAGCTTCAGCTTGGTACATTGAAGAAAAAAAAGAAGCAGAAGCATTGGCTACAAGATTAGGTTATGCTAAGGTTTCTGAAGAGAAAAGAGACGTTGCATTAAAAATTAGAGATTATGTTGTAGGAGGTGGATTTATGTTTGCTATGTGTAGTGCTACAGATAGTTTTGATATTGCATTATCCGCAGAAGGTATAGATATTTGCGAACCTATGTTTGATGGAGATGGAAGTGATGCTAATTACCAGTCTAAAATAGTGTATCGTAAAACATTTGCTTTCAAAGATTTTACTTTAGAACGAAGCCCAATGGTTTATGAGTTTTCTAATATAGACATGACCCAAAGACGAAGAATTCCAAAACAAACAGATTATTTTTCACTAATGGATTTCTCTGCAAAATGGGATCCAATTCCTACTATGCTTTGTCAAAACCATACCGCATTAGTAAAAGGTTTTATGGGACAAACAACCTCATTTGCACGCGAAGAAATAAAAAGTAATGTCCTTGTAATGGGAGAAAATAAAACAAATGGCGAAGCAAAATACATTCATGGTATTAAAGGAAAAGGCTTTTTTACATTTTACGGAGGTCATGATCCGGAAGATTATACTCATAAAGTTGGCGACCCAAAAACAGAGTTAGAGTTACATCCAACTTCACCAGGCTATAGGTTGATACTCAATAATGTATTGTTTCCTGCAGCTAAAAAGAAAAAACAAAAAACTTAGCATATGAACTTTATATTTGTTTTTACTATTAGTTTAGTTGGGTTGTTTTTTTAGTATTCAATATCATATTGTTTTTAACCAATAGGAGTGTTAATAAGAAAGTATACAAAATCTTTTTGGCTTATTTAATAGCACTATCAATAATATTTATATCTCCCTTAGAGTGAAAAAAATCTCTTTTAATCTTTAATTGAGCATAGTTATCATTAAAATCTGTAACATCTCTATTAAAAATAATAGAATGATAGCCTTGACCATAAAAGACATAAGAACTCAATACAGAGCTTAAATGAGAATGAATCATATATCCTGCATTATTAGTTGAATGAGATTTGTTTGGTAAAAAGATATTATATTTTAAATCATTAAAAAGTTTAAAAAATGTATCACTTATTGTATGTTTAGAATTAAGTAATGTACCATCCATATCTGAAACTATTAATTTTATTTTTGAGAAATCTATTCTTTTGCTTTACAATTAAAGATACTAGTATAGTAAGTATAGTTTTAACTTAAGTATAAGTTTTACAGTTTATTTGTAATAAAAAAAGTCCGACTCTTTTGAATCGGACTTTCTATTATATAAGTGAAATGATAATTATTCAATTGGCAAAATGCCCTTATTTAATTTTGTTTACAATTGCTTCAAAAGCAGCTGGTTGATTCATCGCTAAATCTGCTAAAACCTTACGGTTTAATTCGATATTATTAGCTTTCAATTTTCCCATAAATTGTGAATAAGACATACCGTGTAAACGAGCTCCTGCGTTGATACGCGTGATCCATAATGCACGAAATGTTCTCTTTTTTACTCTACGGTCTCTGTACGAATATTGCATCGCTTTGTCAACCGCATTTTTTGCTACTGTCCAAACGTTTTTACGACGTCCGAAGTAACCTTTTGCTTGTTTAAGCACCTTTTTTCTTCTGGCTCTTTTGGCAACAGAATTTACTGATCTTGGCATAATTTTAATGTGTTTTGTAGAAGGCGGTCAATATATTGACACTTTTTTTAATCTTATTTAGCCTAACTCCATGGTTTATAAATAATTTTTAACCTATTAAATATAATGTTACTTTAAGCGCATCATTATTTTAATATTGTTCTCATCGGCTTTGTGTACTAATGTACTGTGCGTTAGAGCAAGCTTACGTTTTTTTGACTTCTTTGTTAAGATATGACTCTTAAACGCGTGCTTTCTTTTAATCTTTCCAGTACCTGTAAGCTTAAAACGCTTTTTAGCACTAGATTTTGTTTTCATTTTAGGCATCTTGTTTCCTAGTTTTTAATTATTTCACTTATAATTTCATTTTGTAGAAATTGAAATCTACAACTAACTATTCTATTTTTTTGGAGCAATAAACATAGTCATTCTTTTACCTTCCAATCTTGGCATTTGTTCAACTTTACCAATTTCTTCAAGATCTTGTGCTAAACGCAACAATAAAATTTGACCTTGCTCTTTAAACACAATCGAACGCCCTTTAAAGAATACAAATGCTTTTAATTTAGCACCTTCTTTTAAAAACTTTTCAGCGTGTTTCTTTTTAAACTCGTAATCATGATCATCTGTTTGTGGACCAAAACGAATTTCTTTAATAATAACTTTGGTTGCTTTACTTTTTATAGCTTTGTCACGTTTCTTCTGTTCGTAAAGAAACTTTTTGTAGTCCATGATTTTACATACAGGAGGATCTGCTTTTGGTGAAATTTCCACCAAATCAAATTCTTGTTCTTCAGCCATTGCTAAAGCTTCTCTAGTTGTATAAATACCAACTTCGACATTTTCTCCAACTAGACGCACTTTTTCTGCTCTAATTTTCGAGTTTATTCTGTGTTGGTCTTCTTTAATGACTCTTAAAGGTCCTCTTGATCTTTTTCTACGTATTGCTATGACTTTATATTTTTAGTTAAACGTTATATTAAAATTGTTTCAATGTCTTATTTATTTCTGTTTTAACAACTTCTGAGAATTCATCTACACTTATCGTGCCTAAATCGTCTCCACCATGTTGTCTTACAGATATCTTGTTTTCGTTCTCTTCATTTTCTCCTATTATAATCATATAAGGCGTTTTGTTCATTTCAGCCTCTCTAATTTTCTTACCAATAGTTTCACTACGGTTGTCTACAAGTGCGCGAATTTCGTGTTTTTCTAGCAAATTTAAAACTTTTTCACCGTATTTTTCATATTTCTCACTAAGAGTTAATATTGAAACTTGTTTTGGCATTAACCAAAGTGGAAAATTTCCACCAGTATGTTCAAGTAAAATAGCTATAAAACGTTCGATGCTACCAAAAGGAGCACGATGAATCATCACTGGCCTATGTAGTTCATTGTCGCTACCTTTATAAGTCAACTCAAAACGTTCTGGTAAATTATAATCTACTTGTATAGTTCCAAGTTGCCATTGTCTTCCTAATGCATCTTTTACCATAAAGTCTAGCTTAGGACCGTAAAAAGCAGCTTCGCCTGTTTCAATCACATAATTTAACCCTTTGTCTTTTGCAGCACTAATTATTGCTTGTTCTGCTTTATCCCAGTTCTCTAGACTCCCAATATATTTTTCTGGAGTTTCAGGATCTCTTAAAGAGACTTGAGCAGTAAAGTTTTCAAATCCTAAAGAACCAAAAACATAAAGCACTAGATCTATTACACTTTTAAATTCAGCGTCTAATTGGTCTGGTGTACAAAAAATATGAGCATCATCCTGTGTAAAGCCTCGAACTCTAGTTAATCCATGTAATTCTCCACTTTGTTCATACCTATAAACTGTTCCAAACTCAGCGAATCTTTTAGGTAAATCTTTATAAGACCATTGTGCAGCATTATAAATCTCACAATGATGAGGGCAATTCATCGGTTTTAATAAAAACTCTTCATCTTCCTTAGGTGTTTTTATAGTTTGAAAACTATCTTCTCCATACTTAGCAAAATGTCCAGAAGTAACATATAATTCTTTTTGACCAATATGTGGAGTCATTACCATTTCATATCCTGCTTTTTTCTGTGCAGCTTTCAAAAAGTTTTCTAAACGTTCACGTAAAGCAGCGCCTTTTGGTAGCCATAAAGGTAAACCAGCTCCAACTTTTTGAGAGAATGTAAATAACTCTAATTCTCTACCAAGTTTTCTATGGTCACGTTTTTTAGCTTCTTCTAATAAAGCTAAATATTCGGTTAACTCTTTTTGTTTAGGAAAAGTAATACCATAAACACGAGTTAATTGCGGTTTTGTTTCGTCTCCTCTCCAATACGCTCCAGCTACAGATAATATTTTTGTTGCCTTTATAATTCCTGTATTTGGAATGTGTCCACCACGACATAAATCTGTAAATGTAGATTGGTCACAAAAAGTGATTGTACCATCTTCTAAGTTTTCTATTAATTCTGTTTTGAATGAGTTGTTCTTGAAGAGTTCCAGAGCTTCAGCTTTAGAAGCACTTCTCATTTTAAACTCATGTTTACCACGAGCAATCTCAAGCATTTTATTCTCAATTGTTTTAAAATCTTTTTCAGATATTGTTATGTCACCAAAATCTACGTCATAATAAAAACCGTTTTCAATTGCAGGACCAATAGTTAGCTTCGCATTAGGATATAGTTCTTCAATAGATTGGGCTAAAACATGAGCGCTAGAATGCCAAAAAGCTTTCTTTCCTTCATTATTATTCCAAGTGTACAATACTAAACTTCCGTCAGTTGCTAAAGGTGTGGTTGTTTCAACTGTAACATTATTAAAGCTTGCAGAAATAACATTCCTGGCCAACCCTTCGCTTATCGACCTAGCAACATCAAAAGGTGTTGAATTAGTCTCAAAAGATTTTACGCTGCCATCTGGTAAAGTAACTTGTATCATATGTGTAAATTAAGGCAACAAATATAATAGGTTAGAAAGAGAAAGGCAATACATATAACTATAAATTACAACTATTTATTGTTTAGGTTTTTAGCAAGATGTCTTTTTAAGTTTCAAGTCTTATTTTTTGATATATATTCGGAGAATTTTTTTAATAGACAATGCTTGTATTTTTTAAAGATTAATTTACTTCATATATATTGCATATATAATAAGGACAAGTTATTTAATTTTATTTGAAA
>NZ_JASJHV010000054.1:0-21018 GCF_037625555.1 Lacinutrix sp. | reverse complement strand
CAATACAAGGTTTTGGTGGTTGCCCAATGGCAAAAGATGAGTTGACAGGTAATATGCCAACAGAAAAAGTACTGTCTTATTTAACTACAAAAAAAGCATCAGATTTAAATGCGATGTCTTTTGAAAGTAGCTATAATGAAGCCACTAAAATTTTTACGAAGTATCATTAATATTATAATAGTTAAACAAAAAAGCTCCTATTTAGTAAATAGGAGCTTTTTTGTTGATTGTAGTTTCTTAAAACTGAAACTCTAAACCTGCATAAGTTCCAAAAGGGTGACCAGGTCTTAATCCTGCTGGTACTCGAGATACAGCATATTCATTATCTAAAAGATTAATAATATTAGCAGTTGCACTTAATTTTGAAGTAATATTATAACGTCCAGATACATCTAGAACAATTGCAGATTCTACTTTTTGATTTGCTGGAATACTACCATTACCAGAAACTGTTCTAAAGGCACCATTATATCTTCCGTTTAAGTTTATACTATATTTAGAATGCTCAAGACCAATACTTGCATTAAATTGATGTTTTGCTATATATGGAATTTCGTCTCCTTTTGAAACTGTTCCCCAAATACCATCGTCACTTCCAAAATTATTTAAAAATTCAGAATCTGTAAATGTATAACCTAATGTTATAGGTAAAGCAAAATTAGTATTATTCTCTAAAACATCGTAATTTAATAATAATTCAATACCTCTTACATCTACCTCTCCAGCATTAAATAAATCTAGACTTCCTGTGCCTGTAGTTGCAGCTAAATCGCTTCCTAATAAATTACTATAATCGTTATAAAAACCAACAACTTCTCCTTGTATGTCTTTGTAGGTAAATCTTGTGCCTAATTCGTAGTTTATACTTTCTTCTGGTTTTTGACCTTCTTCATTTCCAGGAGGAGAGAAACCTTTGTGTACACCACCAAATAAAGATAAATCGTTATTAAACTTATAGTTAAAGCCCATTCCTGGAATAAAAATTTCAACTTTGTTTTCTCTAGTGGAGATATTAACTCCTGTTCTTGAGGGATCGTTTTTTCCAAAATTTTCTCTTCCTAAAACCATGTTTTCATAACGTAGTCCTGGTGTTAAAGTTAAATTTTTATATTTTAATTTATACATCGCATAACTTGCAAGTGCTGTTGCACTGCTAATTCTATTAGCATCACTACCAAGTGAAGCAGCAGTTGTTAATTGCATAATACCATTGTTTATGCTATAACCGTCTTTCCATTGTATTCTATCTTCTTCGTCATAATGGTATCTAAAACCAACTTCTATGTCATGAAAAGTATTTTCACCATAAAAATGATAGTCGAATTTAGTTTGAACACCTTTAGAAATATAAGCTCTGTTGTTAGCCTTAACAAGCAAAGCGTCTGTGTTAGAATTTAGGCTTCCATTAGTGTAACCAAAATGAGTTGGGTAGTCTTCTGGATTTGCAACAATATCTGCAATACCAACTTTATTTCCATTGACAACAACATCATTTAGTTTGTACCAATTACGATCAAATTTATTATAATAAGCGTTGGTACGAATACTAAAATTTTTACTAAACTCTAGATTGTGAGTAATCATAAGCTGAAGATGCTCATTTGTCATTTTATCTTGTTGAGAACTTGCATAGCGATTAAACGGATTAGCATCAAAATCGGCTTCAGTTAAGCCTAAATAAGTTTCATTAGAAACTTCATCGGCATACTGGAACTTAAACTCTATATTTTGCTGTATTGCTGCTTCTTTACTATTGTTAAATTTCAATTTAGCGACCACATCATTTTTATCGAAACCTGTGTTAGCATTTTCTAATAAGTTTTTAAAACCATCAGAATTTAAATTTAAATATTCAATATTATAAGCAACATGTTCTTTGCTATCACCAACAGAGGTATAAATTTGACCACTATTAAAGCTACCATAAGTTGCTTTTACTCTTCCTGAAAAAGTGTCAGGAATTGGAGTAGATACCAAATTAATTGCACCACCAGTTGTAAAAGGACCATATTGTACTTGACTGCTACCTTTTAATATTTCGACAGCCTTCATACGTCCTACAGAAGGAAAATAGTATGCAGCAGAGGCACTATATGGAGCAGGAGCAATTAACACACCATCTTCCATAAGGCTTATTTTAGCACTTCGCTCTGGAGAGGTACCTCTTAAACTTATATTAGGTCGTAGGCCAAAACCATCTTCTTCTACAATAGTAACTCCAGGTACTGTTTTTAGTACACGATTAATATCTGTATATCCTAATTTTTTTAATTCTTCTGGTGAGATGTAATAAGAAGATCCTGTTCTGTTTTTTGCAACGTACTTATTACCAAAAATAACATTAGATTTAATTAATACTTCATCTAGTTTCTGTAACGAATCTAATGATGTTTTTTTAGACTCTTCAGTGTTTTGAGCAAAAATTATACTTGTAAAGCATAATAAAATATAAGGTAATGACTTTTTCATTTATTTAGACTGAATTAAAATAGTTTTTTTTTGAGTGCAAATATAACTCTCATTTTTACTTTAACAAAGCTTATTTAGAATAAATAAAGATAATTTTATAAATTATTGAATTAGAATAAGTTAGAAATGTTAAAGTTTTGTTAAATAATTTAAGACTTGATTTAGTGCTAGGTTTATTCATATAAAAAAATAAATTATAGTTCGTTTTAATACTGTATCTTTACACGCAATTAATTCTAATTGCAATGACAGCACACGAAAATAAAATAGTTGGCGAAGGTTTAACATACGACGATGTTCTATTAGTACCAGCTTTTTCAGAGATTTTGCCTCGCGAAGTCAATATTCAAACAAAATTTACACGTAATATCACTATTAATGTTCCTATTGTATCTGCAGCTATGGATACAGTAACAGAAAGTAGTATGGCAATTGCTATGGCTAGAGAAGGAGGTATAGGTGTTTTACATAAAAATATGTCTATAGAGGAACAGGCTATGAAAGTACGTAAAGTAAAACGTGCAGAAAGCGGAATGATAATAGATCCTGTTACTTTACCGTTAACAGCTGTAGTTGCAGATGCTAAAAATGCAATGAGAGAACATAGCATTGGTGGTATTCCAATTGTAGATGAGAATGGGAAACTAAAAGGTATTGTTACAAACAGAGATTTGCGTTTCGAGCACCAAAACGGAAGACCAATTGTAGAGGTGATGACTAGAGAGAATTTAGTAACTGCACCTCAAGGCACTAGTTTAAAAGATGCTGAGAAAATTCTTCAGAAAAATAAAATCGAAAAACTTCTAATTGTAAAAGAAGACCTATTGGTAGGTTTAATAACCTTTAGAGATATTACTAAAGTTACCCAAAAGCCTATTGCAAATAAAGATACTTTTGGTAGGCTACGTGTTGCAGCAGCAATTGGTGTAACAGGTGATGCTGTAGATAGAGCTGTAGCATTAGTAAATGCAGGAGTAGATGCTATTATTATAGATACAGCTCATGGTCACACAAAAGGCGTGGTAAGGGTATTAAAAGAAGTTAAATCTAAATTTCCTGAGCTAGATGTTGTTGTTGGAAATATTGCAACAGCAGCTGCAGCAAAATATTTGGTTGAAGCAGGAGCAGATGCTGTAAAAGTTGGTATTGGACCAGGTTCTATTTGTACAACTAGAGTAGTAGCTGGAGTAGGTTTCCCTCAGTTTTCTGCAGTTTTAGAAGTTGCAGCAGCAATTAAAGGTTCTGGAGTTCCGGTAATTGCAGATGGTGGTATTCGCTACACAGGAGATATACCTAAAGCAATAGCTGCAGGTGCAGATACTGTAATGCTAGGTTCGTTATTAGCAGGAACAAAAGAATCTCCAGGAGAAACCATTATATACGAAGGACGTAAATTTAAGTCTTATCGTGGAATGGGTTCTGTAGAAGCTATGAAACAAGGAAGTAAAGACCGTTATTTCCAAGATGTAGAAGACGATATTAAAAAATTAGTACCAGAAGGTATTGTTGGTCGTGTGCCATATAAAGGTGAGTTGTTTGAGAGTATTCATCAATTTATTGGTGGCTTAAGAGCTGGAATGGGTTATTGTGGTGCTAAAGATGTTGCTACATTACAAGAAACAGGGCAATTTGTAAAAATAACTACTTCTGGTATAAACGAAAGTCATCCTCATGATGTAACTATTACTAAAGAATCTCCTAATTATTCTAGATAAGAATTTTTATATATTATAATATAAAAAAACACCTTGTTTAAGGTGTTTTTTTGTTTCGTTTAACACGTTGATATGAAAACGTTTTAATATTTTATATCTAATGTTAAACGAAGTTAGTGCTTCTAGCGTTTAGAAGCAAACCAAACTATTCTTGGTAAACCTGCCCTCGATGAGGTTTTAATACATCTCTAACTGGTTTCATCTCATTTTCATTTATAACCATAAATGCAATAGCGTGATTACTAGTAATAACCTCGAATCCAGAGATATTTAATGTTAGTTTTTCAATAGCAATATATTGCATTAAATGTATGTTATGGTGTTCTGCAATTTTTAAGGCATCTGGTCCTTTAAAATCCCAAATTAATTTTAGTTTACGCATGTTTTATAGAGATTCCTTTATTGTGTTAAAATATATTTAACTTTTATTATTCTATTACTAACCCTAATTTTTTGGCAACTTTAAGGGTGATATCGTATTGCGGATCTACAAAAGCTAACTCGTTTCCATCAAGTGTAAATACTTGAGTGTACTTATCTTCTTTTGCAACAACGTTAACTGCATCTCCAACTTTTTTATATAAAGGCCTCATTAACTCCTCTTGTTTTAATTGTACTAACTGTGCTGCGTTTTGTCTAAATTTTTCAATATCAGATTCTAAATCAAAAATATCTTGTTGTTTTTTCTTCTTGGCATCTTCAGTCATAGTTGCAAAGTTTTTATTAGCTTCTGTAACTTCTTTTTCGTAATTATTAAGTTTTAATTTTAAATCGTTTTGCAACTTTTTTTCGTAATCGTTAATTCCAGCTTTTACTTGGTCTATTTCAGGTAATTTAGTAACAATAACGTTTATATTAACTGTTCCAACTTTTGTTTGTGCAAATCCTGTGAACGAAAAAAAGGCGATTGCTAGTGTAAAAAGTAAATGTTTAATTCTCATTTGTTATATTTTTAATTTTTTCAAAGTTATATATTTAGTTATAAATTACATAAAATAGTGCAAATATTTAATGGCTGTTGTTATGCATATTTAATTATGTATTATTTAGCCTTAAAATTATAATAAAAATTCTTTTTCTATCGTTTAAGTTTGTACTTGTATTATAGGCTAATATTGTTATTTTTGCAATGCTCAGAATATTTATATAAAATTATGAAAATTAAATACCTACTCTCTTTTTTTGCTTTAGTTTTTACTACGCTATCTCTAGTGCAAGCACAAGATAAAGAGGTTCTTTTTACTATAGATACAGAACCTGTTTATGCTTCAGAATTTTTAAGAGTTTATAATAAAAATTTAGATTTAGTAAAAGATGAATCTCAAAAAGATGTTGATGGCTATTTAAAGCTTTTTATTAATTATAAATTAAAACTACAAGAAGCCAAACGATTAAAATTGGATGAGAAACCAAAGTATATTCGTGAATTTGAAAACTATAAGAGGCAGTTAACTAAAAATTATTTATCTGATAATGAGGTAACAGATGCCTTAGTTGTTGAAACATACAATAGGCTACAAACAGAAATTAATGCAAGTCATGTTTTAGTTAGAATAGACGAAAGTGCAAGCCCAAAAGATACTTTGGCAGCATATAACGAAATTATAAAATTAAGAGACCGTGTTATTGCTGAAGGTTATAAAAAAGTACAAAGCGATGTACATAATGGTAAGACCATTTTTGCAGAAGATTTAGGTTATTTTTCTGCATTTGGTATGGTTTATCCATTTGAAACTGCAGCATACAATACAAAGGTTGGTGAAGTCTCACAACCTTTTAGAACACGTTTTGGTTATCATGTAGTAACTGTTTTTAATAAACGTAAATCTAGAGGAGAGCTTATTGTTGCGCATATTTTAGTTAAAACCAAAAAAGTAGGAGATACAGTTAGTGAAACTAAAATAAACGAAATCTACAAGCGGCTGCAACAAGGCGAAGCGTTCGAGGCATTAGCAAAACAATTATCTGAAGACCAAGGCACAGCAAGTAAAGGAGGGAAACTAAAACCATTTAAAGGAGGAGAATTAAGCTCTACAGAATTTGAAGAAGAAGCATATAAGCTTAAAAACACAAAAGAAATATCTAAGCCTTTTAAAACCCAGTTTGGTTGGCACATAATAAAGCTTTTAGATAGTAAAGCTATTGCATCTTTCGAGGAGATGAAACCTAAACTGGAATCTAGAATTAAAAGAGATTCAAGATCTAAAGTTATTAACGACTCTAGAGTTAAAGCTCTTAAAGAGAAATATATAATTGAAGAAAACAAAGAAGTTTTAAGTTATTTTAAAACCATTGTTACAGAAGACTATTTTAATAATAGATGTACTTTACCTGCAAATTTTGATGGAGATAAGACAGCTTTTAAAATTCAAGATAAAATAATTAGCTATAATGATTTTGGTCAGTTTTTAATTAAAAATCAAAGAAATTATAATAACAAAGCAAGTACAATAAGTATTATTGTAGATATCAATTATAACAATTTATTAGAAAAAGAATTGTTGGCCTATCAAGAAAATAATCTAATAAACGCAAACAGTGATTATGCTCAAATTGTAGAGGAATACAGAGACGGTTTATTGCTTTTCGATCTTATGGAATCTGAAATATGGAATGTTGCTAAAAGCGATTCTGTTGCCCTAGAAAAGTATTTTAATGCCTACCAAAATAAATACTATTTTCCAGAACGTGTAGATGCAATTGTAGCATCTTCAGCAAATAAAAATATTGTAAAAAAAATAAGAAAACTTTTAGATAAAGGTCTAGATGTTGAAGCAATTAAGAATCTTGTAAATACAAATGGACAGGTTAATGTGAGTTTTACAGCTAACCAAATGGATAAAACACACCAAGCATTACCAAGTAACTTTAAATTTAAAAAAGGTGTTTCTAAAGTGTTTAATCATAATGATGCTTATGTAGTTATTCAAGTAAAAGAAATTTTACCTCAAACACAAAAAACGTTTTTAGAAGCAAAAGGAAACGTAACTAGCGATTACCAAGTTTTTAAAGAAGAAAATTGGCTTAAAGAATTATCAACCATATTCGCAGTAAAAGTAAATCAAGACGTTTTAGCTAAAGTTAAAAAAACAATACAGAACTAGATATGATTAAGCAAATTGCATTATATATGGTTATTGCTTTTACTTTCGCTTCATGCGATTATTTTAAGCCTGTAGAAACAGAAAATGCAATTGCTAGAGTAAACGAATCTTACCTTTTTAGCTCAGATATTGAAAAAATTCTTCCCGATAATTATACAAAAGAAGACAGCACAGTTTTAGTTAATAGTTATATTAATAATTGGGCAACAGAGCAACTTTTAGTTCAAGGAGCAACATTAAATTTAGAAGATAAAACTCGAGAAGAATATAATAATTTAATAGAGCAATACAAAAACGACTTGTTTAGCAAGGCTTATTTAGAAGCATTAGTTTACAGAGATTTAGATACTATAGTGTCTTCAATAGAAGTAACAAAATATTACGAAGAAAACAAACAGGCTTTTAAATTAAATGAAGACTTAATTAAGTTTAGATACATAAATATAGACGAAAACCGGTTAGATTTTAACGATGTTAAACAGAAGTTTAAACGCTTTAATACAAAAGACAAACAAGAATTAAACGAAATTGCAATTCAATTTAAATCTTACTCTTTAAACGATTCTGTTTGGATACGATTAGACCAAGTAATTACTAAAATCCCTACAGTTACTACAGATAATAAAAATGAACTGTTAAAAAAATCTAATTTTATACAAAGCAAAGATTCATTAGGACTATATTTGATGCAAATTAACGACGTTCTACTCCGAAACGACGAAGCACCTCCAGAATATGTGCGACCAACAATAAAGCAAATAGTAGTAAATAAGCGAAAATTAGAGCTTATTAGGCAACTAAAAAAAGATATTACAAAAGATGCAATTAAAAATAAACAATTTGAAATTTACAATTAATTTGAAACATATAATAGCAATATGCTTAACGCTTTTTGTGGCTAATGGAATTTTAGCTCAAGAAATTATTGATGAAACACCTAAAGCTAATAAAGCTACAGACACTGTAAAACCTTTTACCAACATTAAAGTAGATGGTGTATCTGCAGTTATTGGAGACTACATTATCTTAGAATCTGATATAGATAAAACATTACTTCAATTAAAAGCACAAGGTGGAGACCCTAATGCTTTTTCTAGATGTCAATTATTTGGAAAACTTCTAGAAGACAAATTGTATGCTCACCATGCAATACAAGATAGTATTGTAATTAATGATGCAGAAGTTAGATCTTATGTAAGTCAACAATTAGAAGAAATTAAGCAACGTGTTGGTGGAGATATGCAACAAGTACTTGAATTTTATAAAAAGGAAGACGAACAAAGCTTAAGAGACGAAATGTTCGAAATTAATAAATCAAACAAATTAGCATTAGAGATGCAGCGTAAAATTGTTGATGAAATTGAAGTTACTCCAGAAGAAGTACGTCAGTTTTTCAATAAAATACCTAAAGAACAACGTCCAACTTTTGGTACAGAGCTTGAAGTAGCACAAATAGTTATTAAACCAGAGCCAACGCAAGAAGAAATAGATCGCGTTATAGCTAAGCTTAGCAGCATTAAAAAAGATGTAGAAGAAAACGGTGCAAACTTTAAATCTAAAGCATTATTTAATTCAGACGATCCAGGTTCTAAAAAAAGTGGAGGAGCATTACCACCTATGAATAGAGCAAAACCAAGAATGGTAAAAGAATTTAGAGAAGTCGCTTTTTCGCTTCAAGAAGGAGAGATTTCAGAACCTTTTAAATCACCTTATGGTTATCACATTATTTGGCTTGAAAAAATTAGAGGTCAAGAGTACGATGTAAGACATATTTTAATGATACCAGAAGTTGCAGAGAGTTCTATAAAAGAAGCAAACGATAAAATTCTAGAAACTAAGAAAAACATAGAAGAAGGAACAATTACATTTGCAGAAGCAGCAAGAGAAGTAAGTGATGAGATTGAAACTAAATTTCAAGGCGGACAATTAATTAATCCAGCTACTCAAGATTATAATTTTGAATTAACAAAGATTGATACAGAAATCTATGTAAAAATTCAAGACTTAGAAAATAATACAATCTCAGATGTTTTGGTAGATAGAGACGAAGTAGGTAACGTATTATTTAAAATTCTTACCGTTACTAATAGAATAGATGAGCATGAAGCAAATTATTCTAGAGATTATTTAAAAATAAAAGAATTAGCATTAAACGAAAAACGTTTAGATGCAATTGGCAAATGGCAAGAAGAAAAAATACTAGATACTTACATTAAAGTAAGTACAGATTATAAAAATTGCAAATTTACAAACGATTGGTCCAAGAATAATTAATATTTTTAAACAAAAAATGTCAGACGTAGCAGCTATCAACCAATTAGTAACAAGATATAAAGCATTAAGAGAAGAGATTGCAAAAGTTATTGTAGGCCAAGACGATGTAGTTAACCAGATATTAATCTCAATTTTTTCTGGAGGTCACGCGCTTTTAATAGGTGTACCTGGTTTAGCAAAAACATTAATGGTAAATACAATTGCACAAACATTAGGGCTGGATTTTAAACGTATTCAATTTACACCAGATTTAATGCCTAGCGATATTTTAGGTAGCGAAATTCTAGACGAAAGCCGTAATTTTAAATTTATAAAAGGACCAATATTTGCTAATATTATTTTAGCAGATGAAATTAACCGTACACCACCAAAAACGCAAGCAGCATTATTAGAAGCCATGCAAGAAAGAGCTGTTACAGTTGCAGGACACCATTACAAATTAGATTTACCGTATTTTGTATTGGCAACCCAAAACCCAATTGAGCAAGAAGGAACCTATCCTTTGCCAGAAGCACAATTAGACCGTTTTATGTTTGCTATTAATTTAGACTATCCTACTTTTGAAGAAGAAGTACAAGTTGTAAAAGCAACAACAAGCTATGCTAAACCAACTGTAAACGCATTATTTAATGCACAAGAAATTATAGATTTCCAACAGTTAGTAAGACGTATACCTGTAGCAGATAATGTTATAGAATATGCAGTTAAAATGGTTGCAAAAACAAGGCCCAATGCAAATACTGCTGGTAAATTAGTAAAACAATATATAGATTGGGGAGCAGGACCAAGAGCATCTCAAAACTTAATCTTAGCTGCAAAAACTCATGCAGCAATAAATGGTAAATTTTCACCAGATATAGAAAATGTTCAAGCTGTAGCACAAAGTATTTTAACACACAGAATTATTAAAAACTACAAAGCTGAAGCAGAAGGAGTAGCCAAAGAGCAAATTATTAAGAGTTTGTTTTAATGAAGGCTAAACAGTTTATACTTCCATTACTTATCTTCATATTAGGAATAATATTAACAATTGTTGGAGCCTTATTTAAAATCCAACATTGGGCTTATGCTTCTCAAATTCTTACATTAGGTACAATTGTACAAGTTGTTGCATTAGCGTTTTTAATGGTAATTCTTATCAAATATTTTTTTAAGAAATAACCAATAACTATTCCTGAATAGTAAAATATTATTTATTGATGTTTCAATTAAAGTAGAATGAGATTCAAATTACTTATTAATTTATTATTTTTTCAATCCTAAAATTATCATTTTAGTAAAATTAGCGTCTTTTTTATGTGCTTTAATGAATTATTCGTAAACTTTTGCGTAATTCCTTACAAATTTTTTAAATTCTTCAATATTTTGTACTTTTGCATTCCAATTTCTAATTGTAATTAGGAAGGATTTATACTAAATAATAACAACCTAAAACTATTACTATATGGCATTTGACATAGATATGATTAAGAAGGTTTACAGCCAAATGGTAGATCGCGTTGATGCAGCTCGTGAAGTCGTTGGTAAACCACTAACACTTTCAGAGAAAATTTTATATAATCACCTTTGGGATGGTAAAGCGACTAAAGCTTTTACTAGAGGTCAAGATTATGTAGATTTTGCTCCAGATCGTATTGCTTTACAGGATGCTACTGCACAAATGGCTTTATTGCAATTTATGCAAGCTGGAAAAAGTAAAGTTGCTGTGCCCACAACAACACACTGTGATCACTTAATTCAAGCAAAAGATGGTGCCTCTTCAGATTTAAAAAATGCAAACGATGTTTCTAGTGAAGTTTTTAATTTCTTAGAATCGGTGTCTAATAAATACGGTTTAGGTTTTTGGAAACCAGGAGCAGGAATTATTCATCAAGTAGTTTTAGAAAATTATGCATTTCCAGGTGGAATGATGATTGGTACAGATTCTCACACAGTAAACGCTGGAGGATTAGGAATGGTAGCAATTGGTGTTGGTGGAGCAGATGCTGTAGATGTTATGGCAGGAATGGCTTGGGAGCTTAAATTTCCAAAATTAATAGGTGTCAAGTTAACAGGTAAATTATCTGGATGGACTGCACCAAAAGATGTTATTTTAAAAGTAGCAGGTATTGTTTCTGCAAAAGGAGGAACAGGAGCTATTGTAGAGTATTTTGGTGAAGGCGCAACGTCTATGTCTTGTACAGGAAAAGGAACCATTTGTAATATGGGTGCCGAAATAGGAGCAACAACTTCAACTTTTGGTTACGATGATTCAATGGAACGTTATTTACGTGCTACAGATAGGGCAGATGTTGCAGATGAAGCAAATAAAATTAGACCATATTTAACTGCAGATGCTGAGGTGTATGCAAATCCAGAGCAGTATTTCGATCAGGTTATAGAAATTAATTTATCAGAATTAACACCTTTATTAAACGGACCATTTACGCCAGATTTATCAACTAAAGTTGGTAAAGATATGAACGCCATCGCTACTAAAAACGATTGGCCAATTCAAGTTGAATGGGGATTAATAGGATCGTGTACTAACTCTTCTTACGAAGATTTATCACGCGCCTCTTCTATTGCACAACAAGCATTAGATAAAGGGATTAAAATGAAAGCTGAACTAGGTATTAATCCAGGTTCTGAAAAAGTAAGATATACAGCAGATCGAGATGGTATTATTGGAATATTCGAAAAACTTGATGCTAAAATTTTCACAAACGCTTGTGGACCATGTATTGGACAATGGGCAAGATATAGCGATCCTAAAAATGCGCCAAAAAATAGTATTGTACATTCTTTTAATAGAAACTTTGCTAAGCGTGCAGATGGAAACCCAAATACACACGCCTTTGTTGCATCTCCAGAAATAACTGCTGCAATTGCAATTGCAGGTCGTCTAGATTTCAATCCGATGACAGATAGTTTAATTACTGAAAAGGGAGAAGAAGTAATGTTCGATGAGCCTACAGGATGGGAATTGCCACCAAAAGGTTTCGAAGTTAAAGATAACGGTTACCTAGCTCCAGAAGCAGATGGAAGTGGAGTAGTTGTTAAAGTAAACGAAACATCAGAGCGTTTACAACTATTAACACCATTTACGCCAATTGGAAGTAAAATTGAAGGCGCAAAATTATTAATTAAAGCATATGGAAAATGTACAACAGATCATATTTCTATGGCTGGACCTTGGTTGCGTTTCCGTGGTCATTTAGATAATATTGCAAATAATACATTAATAGGAGCTGTAAATGCTTTTGGTAAGAAAACTAACTTTGTTAAAAATCAGTTAACAGGAGAATTTGGAGGTGTTCCAGATACAGCTAGAGCATACAAAGCTGCAGGAGTACATACTATTGTTGTTGGTGATCATAATTATGGTGAAGGTTCTTCTAGAGAACATGCAGCAATGCAACCAAGACATTTAGGTGTTACTGCTGTAATTGTTAAGTCTTATGCACGTATTCACGAAACAAACCTAAAAAAACAAGGAATGTTAGGTTTAACATTTGCAAACGAAAGTGATTACGATTTAATCCTTGAAGATGATACCTTTAACTTTGTGGACATGGCAGATTTTGCTCCAGGAAAACAATTAACATTAGAAGTTGTTCATGCAGATGGAACTAAAGATACAATCATGCTAAACCATACGTATAACCAACCTCAAATCGATTGGTATAACGAAGGTTCTGCCTTAAACTTAATAAAGAAAGAAAACGCTTAGACAAAATTTCTTTTTTTAATATTTAAAACTCCTAATATGTATTAGGAGTTTTTTTATGCGCTATTGTAAGTAACTTAGTTATTGTAAGACAAAATAACTATCTAACAACCAACAAATAGAAAACATGAATCCACTTTGGTTTTTCGAAGACACTAATCTCTTCAAAGTTTTATATCCACATAAGTTTAAAGCCTACAAAAAAGATCACGATTTTGATGCTTACAAGAAAAAAGACTATATCTATTTTACAGAAGATTCAGCAAACAAAATCTACCTAATAGAAAAAGGAAAAGTTAAAGTTGGTTATTATAGTGAAGATGGAGAAGAAGTAGTAAAAGCAATTTTATCTAAAGGTCAATTATTTTGAGAAAAAGCAATTTTATGAGAAATTAAAAGAGACGAATTTGCCCAATCTATAGATAATGCCACTTCAATTTGCCCAATAGGTGTCGATACTATGCATGAACTCATGAGAGATAATCAAACGTTTAGTTTTAAAGTTTATTGGCTTTAAATTTAAAAAGCTAGAAAGGCGACTCCAGCTTTTAATGTTTAAAGACACTAAAACAAGACTACTTGAGTTTTTAAATGAATTGTGTATAGATTATGGTTACAATTGCGAAAAAACGGGAGATCATATTATTAAACATCCTTATACACAAAAAGATATAGCTTCTTTAATAGGAACTTCAAGACCTACATTAAACATATTAATTAATGAATTAAAAGAAGAAAACGTGTTAGATTTTAATAGAAATGAAATTAGAATGTATAAAACTTCAGCTTAATTATTTAGAATCCTTTTTTTTAAGGATTCAATAATGAAAAATAAATTACAACCATAGCAATTGCTATGGTTTTTTCTTTTTATATGCGAAAGTGCTATCATGTTATTTAAAATAAAAAGCACTTGTGTTAGCTAGCTAACATTTAATAAGAGTCTTCAATGCTAATTTTGTACTAACAAATACAAACTTAAAAAATAAAGCAATGATTAAAAAAATGATTAGGAGCCTTGGCATTAGGATTTTTTACCACCTCTTGTAGTAACGACGACGATGCAACAACTGTGTCAACAACTTCAGGTTTAACTATTAACCTTAATGGATTAGAAGCACTTGGAGAAGATTTTGTATACGAAGGTTGTATAATTGTAGATGGAAGTCCAGTATCAAGAGGTACGTTTAGTTCTGTAAATTTTCCACAAACCTTTCAAGTAAATACAGTACAATTAAATGCAGCAACAACATTTGTGTTATCTATAGAGCCAACAATAGATGTAGATCCATTACCAGCAGCTACAAAAGTTTTAGCAGGTGATTTTTCGGGTAGTGCAGCTTCTGTAAATACAGGTTTAGTTGGAGATTTTAGTTCAGCTTCTGGAACATTATTTTTAAGAACACCTACAGATAAAATGGGAATGGGAAATAATGGAAACGATGAAAACGGTGTATGGTTTGGAGCACCAGGAATGCCACCTACAGCCAATTTTACACTTCCAGTTTTACCTGCAGGTTAGGCATACGAAGGTTGGGTTGTTGGAGAAACAGAACCACTTACTACTGGAACTTTTACAGATTTTAACATCACAGATGGAGCAACTCCTTTTAGTGGGGCTTCAGCTGGTCCTCCAGTACCAGGAGAAGATTTTTTTGAAAATGCTCCTCAAGGAGAAACATTTCCTTTAGATGTTAGAAATAGAATGATTGTTATTTCTGTTGAGCCAGTACCAGATAATTCACCAACACCTTTTGCTATGAAACCTTTAGTAGGCACTGCTGGAACAGCGACAGCACCAGCTACACATGATTTTGGATTAAACTTAGCATCATTACCAATAGGAACTGTAACAAGATAAAATAGAATACTATTATCTGCCTTAATAAATACTAATTTTTAAGGTACTATAGTATAGTTTGTTTTTATTAGATTTGAATTGTTAATTGTAAGATTAACGCTTCATTAGTTTATAAATTATGGCAAAAAGGAAGATTTCGATTAAAAATATAATTTTCATTGTAATTATTGCTTTGTTAATTATTCCGCAGAGTAGGCAACAAATTCAAATATTTTTGCACACAATAATTGCAAAATGGAGTCCTAGTGTTAAAAAGGATAATGTAAAACAGCAAATAAGTAGTTACCAATGGAAATTGCAAGATTTAGAGGGTAATAATTTTCAATTAGAACAAGTAAAAGGTAAAGTAATACTTGTAAATATTTGGGCAACTTGGTGTCCTCCTTGTATTGCAGAGATGCCATCTATTCAAGAATTATACACAGATTATAATGATAAAATTGAATTTGTTTTAGTGTCTAATGAAGAACAAAAAACGATTAGTTCATTTTTAAAGACGAAAGGTTATAATTTAAAAATATATAGGCCATTGTCTCAAACCCCAAAAACCTTTGATGTAAATAGTATTCCTAGAACTTTTTTAATAGATAAAAAAGGTAATATTATTATAGACGAATCTGGTGCTGCAAACTGGAATAGTGAGACGGTTCGTAATACTATTGATGAATTATTAAGCTTATAAAGTTTTAAAAAAAGCTTTTATAAATGTCCATGAAAATAAGGATTTCATTATTTTTAGTTCTTCTAAAAGTGAAGATTCTTCGTCTAAAAATCCAAACATAGTTTCTATATTGTTTTTGTCATAAAACTGTTCGAAAATCCATTCACCTTTTTCGTTTTCATCTTCTAAAACCTTAAGGAAAATTTTATCGTAAAACTTATATTTTTGTTTAAAAAGACCTTTTGAAGGCTTTTTGCTTTGTTTTAAATTTTCAATAATAACAGCAACTTTCTTTTCGGTGTGTTTAAAAGAATAACCTGTAGAACCTTTTACCCAACCACCACCTGTACCAATTTTTGTTATATTTTTTGTAGAATAGTTTTCAAAAGGAAAATTCGTCATTGGGATACTTCCTGATTCAGTTTCAACTATCGAGTAGTTGTTTATTTTTAAAGTTTCTAAAATATATTTTTCTATAAATCTATCATATGTAGCTTCATCTACAACATTTGAAGTGAAATAAGTAAACTCTACAAGTGCTTTTGTCTTAGAAAATGGTAAAACATAAGTAAAGGTGGTTTGTTCTCCATCTTTTAACCTATAATCCATCATTGTAAATTCTTCAGGATTAAAGCTTGGTGTTTCTGTTTCAATTATTATACCCTTAAAATGCTGAATAATTTTAGTGTAATTGTTTAATTCTGAAAAGTAATCTCCTGTAATTCTACTATCAAATACATTATGAGCAGAGTAGGAGTTTAATTTCGTTTTTACAATTAATTCTGTAGTGTCTTCAACCAATAGTACTTCATCTATAATAAAATGAAAGTTAGGTTTATTTGAAAGATTTTGTTTAGCTTCAACATAAAAATCTGAAGCATAAATCGTTTTATAAGTATATGGAAAAAGATTTAACGTAATTTTTTTTTTTGAAGAAAAGAATAATGCATTATTCCAAGATTTTGCAATAATGTTATCCCATTTACCATGACTTTTTTCCCAAAAACTCCATGTTTTATCGTTTTCAGTCTTAGGTAATTTATCAATTAAAGCAATTTGTTTTCCTTTGAAAAATGGATCATCAGCAAGTGCTAATGCCAATTGAAAACCTGCAAGACCATTACCAATAATAATATAATCGAAAGATTTCCTAGTTGACATTTAATATAACTTAGCGCTTAAAATATTTAAATGGAACAAATAACATCCCAAAACATTCTCCATCACCTTTGCCAAGATGTTTATGGTGTATTTTATGTGCTCTTCTCACACCTTTTGCATACCAATTATTAGCATTCCTTAATAACTTAAAACGTTGATGAATAAATATGTCATGAACAATAAAATAGGCCGCTCCATAAGCCATAATACCTAGTCCTATTGGTAAACAATACCAAATCGCTTCGTAATTCCAAAGGTAAAAGCAAGTCATGCTAACTATAGCGTAGAAAATAAAGAAAGCATCGTTGCGTTCAAACCAATTGTCATGATTTTTATAGTGGTGGTCTCTATGTAAAGACCATAAAAAACCATGCATTATATATTTATGCGTAAACCACGCCATAAATTCCATTGCACTAAAGGTTGCTAAAAAAACGAGTATCGAATATAATATTTGCATTACAATAAATTTAGTTGATATTTAACATAACTCCTAGTTAAAAGTTCTACTTTTTTATAGTTTGGAACTCTTACTCTTGTATTTTTAATATCTAAAGCAGGAGTTTTCTTTAATTTTTTTAATAACTGATTATAATAACGATAAGCCATAAAAACACCAAACTTAGCTTCCATTGGTAATAATTTAATACCTTCTAATCCTTTAGTAAAGTCATTTTCGATATCATCAATAATAAGTTGTTTCGCATTTTCATCTAGATTATTTAAATCTGTATTAGGAAAATAAGTGCGCTCTAACAAATCGAAATCTGCTTTTAAATCTCTTAAAAAGTTTACTTTTTGAAAAGCAGAGCCTAAAGACATCGCTGAGTCTTTTAATTCATTATATTTTTTATTATCACCATTTACAAATACCTTTAAGCACATAAGGCCAACTATGTCTGCAGAACCATAAATATAATCATTATACTCTTCTTCAGTTAAGTATGTTGTCTTAGATAAATCTAAGCGCATACTTTTCATGAAAGAGTCTACCATGTGCTTTTCAATATTGTACTTATGGTATGTACTTTGAAATGCATTAAGAATAGGGTTTAAACTTATTTTATCTGTTAATGCATTTTCTAAATCAGTTTCAAACCTTTCAAAAAGAGTTTTTTTGTCAAAGTCATGAAATGTGTCTACAATTTCGTCTGCAAACCTAACAAATCCATAAATGTTATAAATATCTTGGCGTATAGTATCAGCTAGCATTTTGGTTGCCATAGAAAAAGATGTGCTATAAGATTGTGTTACAATCTTACTACAACTATTAGAAACCGTGTCGAATAATGCTTTCATTTTAATTATTGTGGTGTTTGTTTATTAATTCTGCTACTAGTTTTCCAGAAATTATTGCTGGAGGCACACCAGGACCAGGTACAGTTAACTGTCCTGTAAAATATAGGTTTTTTACTTTTTTACTTTTTAATTTAGGTCTTAAAAAGGCTGTTTGCAAAAGTGTGTTTGCCATACCGTATGCGTTTCCTTTATAGGAGTTATACTCTTTTATAAAATCTTTAACACAAAAAGAGTCTTTAAAAATAATATTATTTTTAACATCTTGTTTAGTTAAAGACTCAAAACGAGTAATTATTTTATCAAAATATTTTTCTCTTAATTCTTGAGTATCTTTAATTCCTGGTGCTATTGGAATTAAAAAAAAACCAGTTTCGCATCCTTCGGGAGCCATGCTCTTATCTGTTTCAGATGGGAAATTAGCATAAAATAATGGCTCTTCAGGCCATTTAGGATCATCGTAAATATCTTGAGCATGTTTTTCGAAATTTGTATCGAAAAATAAGTTGTGATGCTCTATATTATCAAGTTTTTTATTGAAACCAACATAAAATAATAATGAAGAAGGAGCAAAGGTCTTTTTAGACCAGTATTTTTCAGAATACTGTCTGTGTTCTTCTTCTAATAGCGTTTCAGAATGGTGGTAATCAGCTCCACTTAAAACAATATCAAAATTTAATATTTTATTCTCTACTAGAATTGATTTTGCTTTTTTATGCTCAATATTTATTTTTTGTACTGGACTATCTGTGTTTATTTTAACACCAAGACTTTGAGATAGAGCTTTCATTGCTTTTACTATTTCATACATACCACCTTTAGGATGCCAGGTGCCTAAACCAAAATCAGCATAATTCATGAAATTGTAGAATGAAGGTGTTTTATTGGGTTTTGCACCCAAGAAGAGAACAGGAAATTCAAGAGTAGATATTAATTTAGGGTTCTTAAAACTCTTCCTAACATCTCCACTTATGGTTTTAAAAAACTGATCTACTCGCATAGCAGTTTCTGGTGTAATTAGTTCTAAAGGTGATAGACCTGGCTTTAAAACTACTTTATTTATTGCAATATCATAATTTTCTCCAGCTTTTTTTATAAATTTTTTCAAAGGAATTGAGCTACCTGGTTCTATACGCTCAAATTCTTCACAAATTTTAGACATTGTATCACCAATTGTAATTTCATCATCTTTAAAGAAAATCTTATAGGCAGGAGAGAGCTTATCTAATTTATAGTAATCTGATGTTTTCTTATCGAAATCTGCAAAAAAGTTATCAAATATATCTGGCATCCAGTACCAACTTGGGCCTATATCAAACGTGAAACCTTCTTTTTTTACTTGACGTGCTCGACCTCCAATAGTATGGTTTTTTTCAAAAATACTAACATCATATCCTCCTTTTGCTAAATAACATGATGCAGATAATGACGAAAATCCAGAGCCAATAATTGCTATTGTTTTACTCATACTGTATAAACCATTTTTTAGGTTTTTAACTCAATATTATCTAAAAGCCCTTGTATAGAGCCTTTAATTAATATTTTTTCATTTAAATTTTTTGTATCTATATCTTGTGTTCGTCTACCAGATAAGTATAATTTATTATTAGTTCCTTTCAGTACTTTTCTTGTAAGCTCTTCTAAATAATCACTAATATTTTCTGCTTCTGGCTTTACAGTAAAGCAAGAAACAAATGTAATATCATTATAAAAATCTGTTAAATACTCCAAACTATCTATAGGAATACTTTGTCCTAAATAAATCGAATAAAAACCTTTATTTGTAAGCTCATAGTTCATAAAGAGTAATCCCAATTCATGAATTTCGTTGTCTGGAAGATACAAAACATACGTCCTACTATCATTCTTAACAATATTATTACTAAATGCTCTTTCAGTGCTAACTAGGATCTTTTGTTTAATTAATTCAACAATAAAATGCTCATGAGCAGGAGTAATAGTACCAGTTTGCCATAAAAGACCAATATCATTTAAAAAAGGAATTATTGATGAATAAAATATTTCTTGAAATGAATAATCAATCATCAAATTGTTAAATGTTGAATCAAATAGAGTTTGATCAAAACTAAACATTGACATTTTAAAATCATTGATGGCTTTAGTTCTTTTGTTTATATTTTCAGATATCTCTCTTACTAAGATTGGTATCTCTTCTTCTTCGAGATTAGCAATTTTTGAAATCTTGTAACCATTATTATTAAGAAAGCTAATGTTTAATATTTTTTGTAAGCTTGTTAAGCTATAATTTCTAATGTTGGTGTCAGACCTATTGGGCTGAAATAGTGAATAGCGTTTTTCCCATATTCTAATGGTGTGAGCCTTTATACCCGAGAGGTTTTCAAGATCTTTTATACTAAACTTAGTTTTAACGTCGTTTATCATAACACTAAAATAATTAAACAAAATAATATACAACCAATATTAACAAAATATTTGTATAAGTTAGTGTAGGTATGAATTAAGCTTAAAGATGGAAAAATAAGCCTTAAAATATTGTACGCACGAGAAGATTCGAACTTCCACAATCTAATCGATTACTAACCCCTCAAGCTAGCGCGTCTACCAATTCCGCCACGTGCGCGTTAAATTTAGTTAAAAAAAAAAGTTAAGCATAGCTTAACTTTTTTTTGTGACCGGGCTGGGGCTCGAACCCAGGACCCTCTCCTTAAAAGGGAGATGCTCTACCAACTGAGCTACCAGGTCATTTCTTTATTGAGGGTGCAAATATAAAAGGTTTTATTAATAAT
>NZ_JASJHV010000053.1:0-2578 GCF_037625555.1 Lacinutrix sp. | reverse complement strand
TCTGCTCCTACTATTTTAAGAGATCATATTAATGTTCCAACCATTCCTGCATTAGCAAGAGCTAGAAAATATTTAGACAAAGTTGGTGCTTCGGATGTTACTTTAATAATTACTGGTGGTTTGCGTGTTGCTGAAGATTTTGCAAAAGCCATGATGCTAGGTGCAGATGCTATTGCAGTCTCTAATTCTGCTTTACAAGCTATTGGATGTTTAGGCATGCGTGCCTGCGGAAGTAATAATTGTCCGGTTGGTATTGCAACTCAAAAAGAATCCTTACGTAGTCGATTAATCATAGATTCGTCTGCCAAGCAACTACACAACTATTTTGATGCTACAAACAGTCTTATTAAAGTAGTCGCTAGAGCTTGTGGTTATGATGCTATTTCAAAATTTAACCATGATGATTTATCAACCTTTGATAGCGATATGCACAAATTAACAGGAATTAACTACGCAGGTATAAACTAATTAAAGGATGTTCGAAATACTCTTAGGAATTTTAGGTGTTTATTTTTTAATAGGTTTTCTATTCGGAATTTTCTTTTTAATTAAAGCGCCTAAAATTGATTCATTAATGGCAGACACCAAAAAGAAAGTTCGTTTTTTGCTATTTCCAGGTGTTATGGCAACCTGGCCTTTTTTAATAGGTAAATTATTCAAATCTAAAATGGCTTAATATGACTTCAGGACAACGAAAAGCACATAAATATATTTGGCTATTGTTAGCAATTGCAATTCCGCTAGTAATGATTTTTGCAGTGAAATATTTAGCTGTTTTTTCATCAAAAGTTACTATAGAAGCAACAGTTGCAGGATCAAAAAAAGCAAGCCTCAAATCATTTGAAAATGATATTGTAAAAACAGCTGTTTTTGAAAGTTATATAGAAATCATTTTAAAAGCTACTTTAAAAAACGCATCCTCTGTAGTTTATGAAATGGACGAAAAAGGCAATAAAACGAAGGTCATAGGACAAATAACAACTGCAGGTATCTACGAGTTTAATATTAATAATCTACCAAAAGGCATCATAATTTATGATGATTTAAAAAAGGTGGAAATAACTAAATTTTTATTTTAATGGGATTAGATTATAAATTAGTTCTTTGGAATAAGTACAAGAAAACTTACGATAAAATCATTGCAGCAAGCATGCTACTGTATATTATTTTGTTTGCAGCGATTACTTTAATTTTCAATTCTGAAACGAGCATAGAAACAATAGTCATAAGAGCTTTTGGGTCCTTAGCTATTATTATGCTGCATATTATATTAGTTATTGGCCCTTTAGCTAGACTAAATATTAGTTTTTTACCAATACTCTACAACAGAAGACATTTGGGTGTCAGTATGTTTATTGCTGCATTTATTCATGGTGGATTTTCTATGTTCCAATTTCATGCATTAGGTGATGTAAATCCTATTTACTCAATTTTTACTTCTAATATGGACTATGGTTCGTTAACCAATTTTCCGTTTCAGGTTTTAGGATTTTTTGCCTTACTTATCTTATTTTTAATGGCATCCACCAGTCATGATTTTTTTCTCGGAAACTTATCTGCAAAAGTTTGGAAGCGTTTACACATGATGATTTATGTTGCTTATGCGCTTATAATCGCTCATGTTTTTCTAGGTGCTTTTCAGCAAGAAACATCACCATTTACAATTGGTATTTTGGTCACTGGTTTTATACTTGTAGCAAGTTTACATTTAATTACAGCCTTTAAAGAACGTAAAATTGACAACGCGAAAACGTATAAAAAAGAAGGATGGCTTGAGGTGTGTACTATTTCGGAAATAGAAGAAGACAGAGCTAAAATTTTTACTGTAAACAATGAACGCGTTGCCATTTTTAAGTATGATGGAAAATTAGCTGCTATTCATAATGTTTGTAAACATCAAGGTGGCCCATTAGGCGAAGGAAAAATTATTGATGGTTGTATTACCTGTCCTTGGCATGGGTATCAATATTTACCAAGTAACGGACAATCTCCGCCACCTTTTACTGAAAAAGTAGCGACTTACGAATTGAAACTAGATGGAGAAATCGTTTATATACATCCACATGCTTTTGAGGAAGGCACAGAAGTTAAACCTTGTAAAATTTAAGTTATGAAAAAAAATGATGAATTTTACGTATCCTATATAACTGGTAGTTTAGGTCCAAAAACTAAAAAAACCTTAAAACGATTTTGTATAATTTCCATCCTAGCGATTGCAATTGGTGCATTACTCTTTAGTTTTTCTCAAAAACCATTTAAAAACAGTACGTTTGAGTTGTTAAACGAAGCTAAAATTACTGGTGTTTTTCATGAAAATCCGTATCCTATGCTTCGTGTACAAGTTGCAAAGAACACATTTAAAAACATATTATTATTAGGCTTTGGAAAATCAAGTGCTAATCCGTATTTCGTAAAACTTCAAAAGGAAGTGAAAGACTTAAACGGAAAAACGTTGCGCATTGAAGGGAATCTTATTTACTATAACGGAAAAACCTTAATTCAAATCACTGATGAAGAAAAGGTTTTACTTGTTGAAGTAAAGAACACAACTACACCTCGAAAAGAAGTTATTAGTAAC
>NZ_JASJHV010000052.1:0-8755 GCF_037625555.1 Lacinutrix sp. | reverse complement strand
AAAAATAAAAAAAAGTTGAAGATTAAATCTTGCTTTTTACCAAAGCAAAGTAACATAACGCAGAACATTATGAAACAAATTATTTCATAATTTACATTATATAAAATTGCTACAAGTTATAATATATTAGTAGGAATCACTTGATTTGTTATTGCTCAAGTAAATTAAATTCATAATCCATCTTTTGGCTTAAAACTCTAACGATAAAAACAGTATCTGTAGATATCATATAAAATAAAGTGTGTGATTTAAAAGTAAATCTTTTAAGTTCATTAATATATTGAGAGGCATCACGACCTAAATCTCTATTAGTAGAAAGCAATTCAAACGTATCGTGCATTTCAAAAAAATACTTTTGTGCTTGTAAAAGTCCAAACTTTGAGATTCCAAACTCATACATCACAGTCAGATCAAACTCAGCTTTACTTGATAATTTATAATCTGCCATCTTGCTTCATTCGAGTTTCAACCGCTGCCATAATTTCAGGAAGAGTTTTAGTACTAATTCCACTGTCTAAACCTTCTTGTAATTTCATTTTTAATGAAATGAAATTTTGATTTTTTGCTTGGTCTTGTCGTACAAGATTTCTTAAATATTCGCTATCATTGGTAAACTCTCCAGCTTCAATTTGAGCTTTAATCCAGTTATCTTGTTGTTCTGTAAATGTCACAGTTTTTCTAATTGTTGCCATAACTTGTATTATTAAATAATCATACTATTGGTGCAATATAGTGAATAGTGCTTTATGATAAAAACTTTATTATATGTATTCCACTTCGCACACTTTACCACCACCCTACTCCAGCCAAAGCTGTAAAGAGTGTTCCATTCATATTTTTAAATAATCTTTAGGTAAGAAAAACTTTTGAGGAAAACCGTAACTGATAATTGCTTTGTTTCAAAGCAAAGTGACATAACGCAAAGCATTATGAAACATTTATATTGTCATAATCCGACACTATGTAAAATTGCATTGTAACTGTTTTTAATGGAATTTTATTGTGTACAATTAATACTAACGTATATTTTAGCGCTTGCCTGAGATTTTCGTCGAAGGGCCAAAATAAAAGCTAGGTTTTTTGGGCTGTATTAAAAATCGCGTATTCGATAAAATGTACGTAATAAAAAAATTTAGACGATTCTCGCAAGCGTGCCACAAGAGTATAAAATTTTCTCTCGCTCAAATCCTTGCAATTTTGGAAACAATTAACGGCTCATTCGTTATATTATAGATTATTTACCTAAAAATGTCTTGAAGACATTTTTAGGTAAATACGGTTTGAAATGAAAAATTAGTTAAGTGTTGTATCCAAATACAATCTTCCACCGGATCATTTGTATTTGTATAGCCTAAAATATTGCGTTCCTCTCTCCTATTGTTTTGCCAAAATTATATGAGATCAATTCTAAACTCTTTTTCCATAACAGCTAAATATTACAGAATTAATTTTCATTTTGAAAATGAAATCAATCAGCTAGATTCTCGAATAACTAATTCTGTTTCCAACACAATTGTCGTATAATCAAAAGGAATCTTCTTTTTTTTATTTTTTATTTCTTTTAATAGAATTTCTACAGCGGTCTTACCCATTTCATAACCAGGTTGGTTTACAGTCGAAAGACTTGGAGAAACGATAGAAGACATAAACCAATTGCTAAAACCAAAAATAGCTATTTCTTTAGGTACTTTTATTTTATGATCATTTAAATATTTTAAAACTCCAATTGCTACAACATCTGTAATTGTAAAAACGGCATCTACCTCAATTTTATCAACTTCAATCATTTTTTTTGTATTCGCGTAACCGTCTTCGTAATCTGCATTATTATTGCAGACATAGACTAAATTTTTATCAAAAGGAATATTATTATCTAGCAAGGCTTGTTTATAACCTAAAAACCGATCAATAGAGTTTTGCGGATTTAAATCTCCTCTAAAGTGCGCTATTCGTTTGTACCCTTTTTTAATTAAGCAGGTAACTGCGTTGTAAGAAGCTTTTCTATCATCAATAATAACTTTAGAGCAATTTACTTGTTTGGCTATTTTATCAAATAATACCAAAGGAACGTTATAATCAATTACTTTATTTAGATGTTCATATCTATTTGTTTTATTCGACAAGGAAATTAAAATGCCATCTACTCCTTTATTTAATAATAGATCAATTTGTTTTTTTTCTAATTCAAAATTTTCGTTAGATTGAAGTAATATTACCAAAAAGCCGTGTTCTTCTGCAATGGTAATAATCCCTTTTATAACATTAGAGAAAAAGTGATGCACTGTTGCAGGTATAATTACCCCAATTGTTTTAGAACTTTTAGTTCTTAAATTAACAGCGAAAGAATTCGGAACATAATTTAATTCCTTTGCCAAAGCCTTTACACGAGCTTTTGTTTCTTTGCTAATATCTGGGTAATCTTTTAATGCTTTAGATACAGCAGTAATAGATAAGTTTAATTTTTCTGCTATTTCTTTTAAGGTTACAGGTTTCATTATTTGTAGTTAGACATTCAAATTAAAGTTATTTTATCGGATAAAGACGTTATTTCTTTAAAAATGATGAACTATAACGTTAAAGTTAGTATCTAAAACGTTTTAGTTATCGATTTGTTAAAATAAGATATCTATTATTTTACATTTACCAAAAAACAATCAAAAAATTTATTAATATGATTCTAAAATTAAGATTTATTAAATATATAACAATGGCTGCCATTTTTATATCGTTTAGCGCAGTAAATGCCCAAAACAGCATTTCTGGAACGACTAAAGATTCTTCAGGAGAACCTTTAGCTGGGGTTACAATTAGTATTAAAGATAGTAAAAAAGGGGAGAGTTCAGATTTTGATGGTAATTTTACTATCAACAATCTAGAAAATGCAACTTACACTTTTATAGCCTCTTATATAGGTTTTAAAACTGTTGAAAAACAAGTAGTAATTGATGGTAAAGACATTAAAAACTTAGCTTTTGTTTTAGACGAAGATTTTATGGCTTTAGATGCTATAGTAATTACAGCTTCTGGTAACCCTAGAACAAAATTAGAATCTAGTATTGCTATTACAACTATTGGTGCAAAACAAATTGAAGCCCAATCACCAAATAGTACTGCAGATTTATTGCAGTCTATTCCTGGTTTTTTAGTTGAAAACTCTGCAGGAGAAATAGGAAATAATTTATTTGCAAGAGGTATTCCTTCTGCAGGTGCTTATGAATATGTGCAATTTCAAGAAGATGGTTTGCCTGTTTTTGAAGATGGTGCATTGCAATTTGCAAATGTAGATACGTTTCAAAGATTAGACGCAACTACAAAAACGGTAGAAGCTGTAAAAGGAGGTACTGCCTCAATCTATGCAACTGGCGCTCCTGGTGGAATTATCAACTTTGTTTCAAATACTGGGCAAAACGAATTTAAAGGAATTGCTAAAGTTACTACAGGGGATTTTGGTCTAATTAGAACCGATTTTAATCTTGGAGGATCTATTGTAGAAGATAAATTATTTTTTAATATTGGTGGGTTTTACAGAGAAGATGACGGGATACGAGATACTGGTTTTAAAGCGAACAGAGGAGGTCAGTTTAAGTTTAATATGACTTACAAGTTTGATAAAGGATATGCGAGAATTAATTATAAAAAATTAAACGATAGAAACGTTTTTTATCAATCTACGCCCTTTGTTTGGGATAATGGTAAAGCAAAAGCTTACGCTGGTTTTGATGCTAATTTTGGGACACTTACTTCTGTGAATTTTAGTAAAATTAAAGTACCACAAGGAAATGGTGGTTATTTTGAAGCAAATTTAGAAGATGGTAGTCACCCAATAGTAGATGCTATTGGTGCTGAATTTAAATATGATCTTACAGATAAAATCACGGTTAAAAATGCTTTCAAATCTACAATTATAGACCTGAATTACAACGCAATATTTGCAGCGCAATGGATGGGAGATGTTTCTAGTCAAGCAGATTTTGCTACTAACAACGGATGGAGTGATGTACAATTTACTAATGACAATAATGGTGCCGTTTTAGATGCGTCTACAGAGCTAAAAAGAGCCGATTTATGGTACATTAAAAAAGACATGAATAATTTTGCAAATAACTTATCTTTTAATTTTGATTTAGGAAAAACGAAATTAAATATAGGTCACTATTATTCTAATTGGTCTTCTGCACAAAACTGGAACTGGAGTAGTCTTGTTGTTTCTGCAGCTACAAACCCTCAATTAGTAAATGCGGTAAATACAGTTTCTGGAGAAGGATATACTTACAATGGTATCTCTGGAATTAGCTGGTTGCAAAGAGAATCTACTGTAAGGGGCACAGTTAATGCAATTTTTGCAGATGCAGATATAGAGGCTTCAGAGAAATTAAATTTTAATCTTGGATTTAGATACGATAATGACAAATATTCTGGCTTTGGAGATCATGGAACTTGGGGGAATGATATAGGAGTTTTGCCAAATAATACTGCAGATAATGGTGTAAATATATTAACAGGCAATTATGTTCGTTGGGATTACGATGTGAATGAATTGTCTTATTCTTTAGCTGCAAATTATAAATTTAACAACAATACCGCTTCCTATATAAGACACTCTAAAGGTTTTAGAGCGCCTATAGAAGAATCTTTTTATGCAGCCGTAGAAAGTGGTTTAGGCAATGCAGCTTTAGAAGGTTTAAATATTACAGAAGTAACTCAAACAGAACTTGGGTTTAAATATTCTGGAGATCATATTGCTGTATTTGCAAATGCTTTTTACATGCAATTAGACAATATTGCCTACCAAGATATTCAAGCTGGTGGTTTAGCAGAAAGGAAGTTTGCAGATGTTAAGAATTTAGGTCTAGAATTAGAAACCATTTTTAACTATGGTAATTTTGATTTAGCTTTTAACGGAACATTACAAAATCCAGAATATGCCGATTTTGAAGGTTCTCAAGAAAGCAACAATGGTAATATTGCCAGACGTATCTCTAATTTTTATTTTAATGTTAGACCAAGTTATAACTTTACAAAAGCGTTTAATCTCTACGCTAAATACTCTTATTTTGGTAGTAAATTTCAAGATATAGAAAACACCTTTGAAATACCTTCTTTTGGAGTTGTAAATGCGGGTGCCTCTTATAGCTTAGATAATATAAGGTTTGGTTTAGATGCTTCAAACTTATTTAACACTATTGCATTAACAGAAGCAGATGGAATAGCCGCTGGTGGTGTACCTGCTAATGGTCAAACTTTTATGGGAAGGTCTATTTTAGGTCGTGCTGTAAAATTATCAATTGCCATAAACTTTTAAAGAATAATTATTTGAATTAGATTGAGTTTGTTATTGTAAATACTGTTTAAATTTTAACTTAAACAGTATTTACTTTTTTCAGAAAACAAAAAAACACATCATTTTTATGAAAAATAAATCTATAAAATTTGCCTTATATCTAAACTACTTTGTGTTTGCTATTTTACTAAATAGTGTAGGCATTGTAATTAAACAAGCTATAGATAATTATAATATTGGTGAGACAGATGCAAGTATTTTAGAGGCATTTAAAGATTTGCCAATTGCCATTGTTTCTTTTTTTGTCGCTTCTTTTCTTCCTAAAATTGGGTATAAAAAAAGCATGTTACTTTCTTTAAGTCTTGTTTTCTTTGGCTGTATGTATATGTATTTTGGTAATACATTTGGCAGTAGTAAAATACTCTTTTTAACTATTGGTGTTGCTTTTGCTTTTATAAAAGTATCTGTATTTTCTATGATTGGTTTATTAACCGAAACAAAAGAAGAACACAGTAGTTTTATGAGTTACATAGAAGGCTTTTTTATGGTAGGTATTGCTTTGGCATATTTTATTTTTCCTGTTTTTTTTGACGAAAATCATCCTGATGCTTGGTTACAAGTTTATTTATTTTTAGCGGGTTTAATTGCGGTATCATTTTTAATGCTGTTATTTTCTAAAATTGAAATAAAAGTAGAAAAATCAGAAAATACAATACAACAAGATTTTTTAGCAATGTTAAAATTAATGGCATTGCCATTGGTAATTTTCTTTGTAATAAGTGCCTTTCTATTTGTAATGGTAGAGCAAGGAATTATGACTTGGCTACCAAGTTTTAATAAAGGCGTATTGTCTTTAAACGATTCTTTAAGCGTACAAATGGCAAGTATTTTAGCAATATCGCTTGCAATTGGTAGAGTTTTAGCAGGCTTTTTAGTAAAAAAAATACACTGGTTAAAAATATTAACGGTTTGTATTATTGTTGCAATGCTAATTGTAGGGTTTATTTTACCAAGTGCGTTAACATTAAAATCTGTTGAAATAAACACAATTTCAAAAATTCCATTAATAGGTTTTGTCTTTCCAATAATTGGGCTCTTTATTGCGCCAATTTATCCACTAATAAATTCTGTAATTCTGTTTTCTTTACCTAAAAGAATGCACAGTTCTATGGCAGGATTAATCATTATTTTTTCAGCTTTAGGAGGAACTTTAGGTTCTCGAATAATTGGATACTTGTTTGAAAACATTGGTGGTGGTAAAGCATTCTTTTTTACGCTAATACCAATGGCTTTCCTATTAATTTCTCTATTTATGTTTAACAAAAAGATTAAAGTATATGAAAATTCACGTTCATAAGTCTAAACTTATAAACCAACTATTAAAGCAAGAAGACACTACAAAAAGTAATACAATAACTATAGAAGATACTGGTAAAAAAGAATTTATTTTAAAAAACCAAAAAGGCGCGTCCGTTAAAATTAAAGGCACTTATCATTTAGGTAATTTATTACAAGAAGTTGCACTGCTAAAAAATGAAGAAGGTTTTGTATCCTTAAAAAAAATTAAAGAAAAACCAACAAAAAGAATCTCTAGATTAATTAAAAAGTATTATTGGAAAACATTAACCAGAAGTACCAATAATGAAGATCTATTTAAAGTTTTAGAAGATGAAAAAAGAGCAAGCGACGTTTTTCGAATTTATGTACCAGAACAAGATTTGGTTGCTAAAGAGTTTTATCAAAAAACAGCAAAAAAACACAGCCAAGTAAAAATTGAGCTTTTACCTGAAAAAATTACCAATGAATATATCGAAAATCATCTATCTAAACCAGGTATTCTATCTTTAAAGATTGATTCAGAAACAAAAAAAAGTGTGCCTTATATAGTTCCTGGTGGTCGTTTTAATGAAATGTATGGTTGGGACAGTTATTTTATTGCTTTGGGTTTAATGATTGATGATAAGTTTAAACGTACCAAAGGAATTATTGATAATTTAGAATATCAAATTTTACACTATGGCAAAATTTTAAATGCCAATAGAAACTACTATTTATCACGTTCTCAACCGCCTTTTTTTACATCATTAATTAAACAATTTTATGAAAAATACAGTGATAAACTAACTGTAAATTGGTTAGAAAATAAATTAAATACTGCCATTAAAGAATACCAAGAAGTTTGGATGACAGAAAGCATTCGGTTATCAGAAAATGGGTTAAACAGGTATTTTGGTGAAGGAAAAAAAATACCCATAGAAACAGAAAAAGGACATTTTAATTTTATTTTAAAAAAATACGCAAAAAAACACCAATTAACAGTAGAAGATTTCGAAGAAAAATATAAAAATGATATTTTAAAAGAACCAGAATTAGACGAATATTTTGTGCACGACAGAAGTATGAGAGAAAGCGGGCATGATACTTCAACGCGATTAGATGGTGTTGCTTCACATATTAACCCTGTGTCGTTAAATTCCCTATTATATCAATTTGAAACAGATTTTGCGTATTTAATAAAAACGTATTTTAAAGACTCTTTTTTATACAATAACACCAAAATATCTAGTGCTTTTTGGTTGCGAAAAAGTGAAAAAAGAAAAGAAAAAATTCAAGATTTATTGTGGAATGTAGAAGATAAAAATTTTTATGACTATAATTTTAAAACTAAAAAACCTCATAAATATGATTCTGCAACTAATTTTTATGCATTATGGGCAAAAATTGCGACCAAAGAACAAGCGGAAAATTTAGTGAAATTACATTTGCCAAAACTTTTATGCAAAGGAGGCATCGCTTCTACAAGTGCTTTAAAGAATGATACAGAAAATGATACACCAAGCAGGCAATGGGATTCTCCTTATGGTTGGGCACCGCATCAAATGTTACTTTGGCAAGGTTTAATACATTATAATTACAATGCCGAAGCACAAGAATTAATTTACAGATGGCTTTGGTTAATTGTAAAAACTGCAGTAGATTATAACGGCTTAATTCCAGAAAAATTTGATGTGTTAAAATGTACACACAAAACAAATGTAGAATATGGTAATGTTGGCGATACTTTTAAATACATACCAAATGGTGGTTTTGGTTGGACAAATGCTTCTTATAAATTAGGTTTAAAACTTCTAGAAAAGAAATATCTAGATGAACTAAATTTAGTAACCAATCCGGATGCCCTTTTTGTTTAAAATTCAATGAATTTAAAAGTATAATCTGTAATTTTCTTTTAGAACAACTTTTTACTAAGATGAACCCCATTTATGAAATTATTTTAAATAGAATATTTTCATTTTTGAAACCCATTCCACACACATTTCACTGCACTCCTATCGTGGTTTCGTAAAAAGCGTATGTACGCGCCCCTTTCCTATTTTTTAAATAGTGTCTGGTCGTTAACAGACGATTTTTATAATTTGAATTATTTTTGATGTCATTTTCAGTTACTTTTTATAAGGTGATGCCTTAGCATCA
>NZ_JASJHV010000051.1:0-11004 GCF_037625555.1 Lacinutrix sp. | reverse complement strand
CGCTTTATACCCTGAAGTTCGTCACCAGCACCAGCAAGTTTTAATAATAAAAAGAAATCTACCATACTATGCACAGCAGTTTCACTTTGACCAACACCAACAGTTTCAATAATAATAGTATCGAATCCTGCAGCTTCGCATAAAATAATTGATTCGCGAGTTTTTCTGGCAACACCACCAAGCGATGTTCCAGAAGGACTTGGTCTTATAAATGCATTTTTGTCTTTTACCAAATCTTCCATTCTGGTTTTATCTCCCAAAATACTGCCTTTTGTAATCGAGCTGCTTGGGTCTACTGCCAAAACAGCAACTTTTTTACCAATTCCAGTAAGATAAGATCCAAAGGCCTCAATAAAAGTACTTTTTCCTACACCAGGAACACCAGTAATTCCTATACGAATAGATTTATTTGCATGCGGCAAACACGCTTTTATAATAGCGTTTGCTTGTTCTAAATGTTTTGTGTTTTTACTTTCTACTAAGGTAATGGCTTGACTTAATGCTGTTATGTTTCCATTTAAAATGGCAGAGACTAAGTCTTTTGTAGATTTTTTTTGTTTCCGCTGTTCTTTAATTTTTGAGATAGCATTGTGGCTGGTTATTTCCGTATTAGGAATACCGTCGCTTTCTTTTAACGCAGATTTTTTCGATTCTTTATTCAAAATTTACAAATTCTACAAACTATTTTAAAGGCACAACAACCTTTGCTACATCCCAAGCCATGGTTAAAGATAAGTTATCTGTAGAATTATCGAAAGCAATAGTAAATTGTTCTACAGGTTTTTCTAGTTTTTGCACTGGAACAGTATAACTAATAACATCAAATTCTGGAATACGCATAGGTTGCATAGTTTCATCAACTCCCCATTTATATTGCTTAGCATTAAACATGACATTCCAAGAAGTGTCATTTGGGACAGTCCATAATGTGTATTTTCCAGCTGAAAGTGAATCGTTACCAACTTTTAAGGCTTTATTAGTTTCAAAAGTAGTGGCCTCGTTTGCTCCAGTTCTCCAGACTTGATTAAATGGAACTAATGCACCAAAAACTTCGCGGTTACGTTTTGATGGTCTATTATAAAATATTTCTAGTTTTAAATCGTCTACTGTAAAAACTACTGTTTTCTTGGGACTTTTACGTTCTACAAATATTCCAGTTTTTGTAAAGTAGAAATAGCCCAGAGCAACAATTATTACTGCTAGTAAATAAACGATAAATCGTTTCATAAGGTTATTTATTAGGGTTAATTTTAAAAAATTAAAGATACTCTAAAAGTAAAGGCTGGTCAATACCTTAATGCCTTTTTAATAGTATTTATTAAAAAAATAAAAAAAAATGCAACATTTTTGCAACATCTTATTTTTTGTGTCGTCTTTATAATGAGTTCAAAAAACACTAACCAAAAACCAAAAAGTGAAAGTCGTTCAATTAGATCTTATTGAATTGTGTAAACAAAACAATCGCAAGGCGCAATTGCAATTGTACAACCAGTATTGCGATGGTATGTATAGTGTTGCGAAACGGTTTGTAAACCACACTGCAGAAGCAGAAGATGTTGTTCAAGAGTCTTTCATAAAAGCCTTTTCAAAACTACATCAATTTAAAGGTGATGTTACTTTTGGTGCTAGTATAGATATTTATTGATGTTATTTTTAATTGAAGGTTATGACCATGAGGAAATCTCCCAAATATTAAATATAACACAAGTGGCATCAAGAACGCAATTATCTAGAGGGAAATTGAAATTACAAGAATTATTAAAACACAAAAGTTATGGCGAAAGATATTAGAGACTTATTTGAAGCAGATAATAAATTGTCTAAAGAGACCATGCCTAATTCTCATGAAGCACGCTTTCTTGATAAACTAGAAACTGCTTTACCAGCAAAAAAGAAATCTACATTTAATTGGTTATCTATTGCAGCAACTGTAGTTGTGTTTTTAGGTTTGAGTTTTGGAGCTTATCAGTTTTTTAATTCTGACGATGCTATTAAAACAATAGTAGTAGATACAGAAGCACCAGAAATAAAAACTAAAACACTTGGTGATATTTCTCCAGACTTAAAAAAGATTGAAGATTATTATAGTTGCTAATATTAATTTAGAACTCTCTAAAATGAAGTTAATACCAGAGAACAAAGAGTTATTTGATAGTTACATTTCACAATTAGAGAATTTAAAAGAAGAGTACAATAATTTATCTGTAGAATTAACTACAAACGGTCCAGACGAGTTAACTTTAGATGCTTTAATAAGCAATCTAAAGTTTCGTTTAAACTTAATGCACCGTTTAAAAAGTCAGTTAAATAAATTAAATTAGCTTGAGGTTTCTCAGGGCTAATCAATTAAAAAACGAATAGTTTACTGAATGTTTTCAGTACTATAAAAAAATCAAAATTATGAAAACAAATATAAAATTAATGGTATTGCTATTTCTTACATTATTTAGCATACAAGCACAACAGAAGCTAAATAAAGCTGTGCAAACCGTAAAAGTAAATAATGATGTCACTGTAGAATTAAATACCAGTCACACCAACATAGAAGTAGATACATGGAATAAAGATTATTTAGAAGTAGAAGCTTATATAGAAAGTAAAAAGCTTACAAAAGAAGAATTAAAGACCTTTTTAAGAAAATGGAAGATAGAGGTAAATGGCTCTGGAAATTATGTAAGTATAGATTCTAAAGGTTCTAGTGGATTATGGGATAGTGATATGAATTTAGAGCTTTTTGAGAACGAATCTTTAGAAGCATTATCAAATATGGATTTTGATTTAGATCTAAATTTAAAATCTTTATTAGAAAGTTTAAAAGGACTAGAGTCTTTAAAAGATTTACCAGAAGCTCTTAAAGTATTAAGAATTCCAGAATCTCCAGATGGTAATTATAACCTAGATTTCGATTTTGATAGATACCAGGAGGAAGGTGAAAAATATTTAGATATTTGGAGTAAAAAATACCGAAAAAAATATGGTGCAGAGTATGAGCAAGAAATGCGCGAATGGGCTAAAAGTATCAAGCAATCAGATCTAGATAAGTTTGAAAAAGAGATGACTATTTGGGGAGAAAATTTTGGAGAAGAATTTGGTAAAAAGTTTGAAAAGGAATTTGCTCCAGCAATTGAAAAATGGTGAAAAGAATTTGGAGAAGCTTTTGAAGCAAAAATGGAAGAGGCTTTTGGCGATGAAAATTCTAAAAACAAAAAAGTAATAAAGGATAAAGACCTTATTAAAACTATTAAAATTAAAATGCCAAAAAAAGCAAAATTAAAGCTTAATGTTAGGCATGGTGAATTAAAGATGGCTTCTGTGATGCAAAATATAAAGGCCTAGATTATATAAGAGTAAATACTATTATAGATGGTAGTTTTGGAGAGTTAACAATCCATAACATATTACCTATATTTAACAATCTTAATATTGTATTAGAGAATAGTGATGCTATGTTAAAGCTTCCTAAAAATGTAGATTACAAATTGCTTTTTAAAGGCAATCGCTCACAGTTTAATAATAAAACAGTAAGCACTAAAAAAATAGATAATTTTCCTAATACAACCAGTAGTAACAATACAATTATAATAAATGCAAAGTATAGTAATATAATTGCCGAATAAATTTTATTTTTGAATTCAATTATTTTAGATGAATTCACAACACTTCAAATCACTTTTAAAAGAAATAGCTTCGCAGCAAATCTTCGTTATCGATGCTTCAATTTCAAAAAGCGACTATACTCCAATCGATTTATCTAAAACAAATACAGATTTAGATGCTTTTAATATTTCATCTTCTCGAGATTGGACCATTTATATTACCAATTACCTTAAAAAAAGAAACAAAAAAGTAGCCTTTGGTGGTTATCTTGAAACGCGTGGTATTTATAACCGAAGCGATTATTTTAACAACCAAAATCTAGAAACAGAGCGCAATATTCACTTAGGATTAGATCTTTGGATAGATGCAGGAACATCTGTTTTAGCCGCTTTTTCTGGCGAAATACATAGTTTTAAAGACAATACTAATTTTGGAGATTATGGACCTACCATAATTTTAAAGCATAAACAAAATGGGTTTGTTTTTTATACACTTTATGGCCACTTATCTCGAGCATCTTTAGCAAACTTAACAGTTGGAGTTAAAGTAACCCAAGGCGAAACTATCGCATATTTAGGCAAAGCAGATGTAAATGGAGATTATGCACCACATTTACATTTTCAAATTATTAAAGATTTACAAGCACATTTTGGAGATTATCCTGGTGTATGCTCTAAACAAGATTTAGAGTTTTATAAAGTGAATACCTTCAGCCCTGAATTAATTTTAAAGCTTTAAAAGCTTACTAAAATCTTAGCGTTTAGTATTAAAGTTTATCTATTATGTTTTCTATAAGTTCTGAAGTAGAAGCATAGCTTAAACCATCGTCTTTTGCAACCTCTATAGCCTCTTTTGCTTTTTTTAGTGCTTTCGTATAGTTGCCAGTTTTATATAACAATGCAGCATGTGTATCTACATTATAATATGTTTTTTCTAATGCTATAGAACGTTCTACAATTTTTATTGCTTTTAATAAACTATCAATATCATTATGTTCTTTATAAGTATGCCAAGCTAAAGAGTTTAGTTTAGTACTACTGTCTTCAATTTTTTCTATGCTGCTATCGGTAAACTCATCGTAATCTCCATGTTTTGCAGTAATATCATAAAAAGAATCTTCAGTACTTTCAATTACAACTTCTTCAATTTCAGGAGCATTCATGTGTTTTTTTATAAGTGCAACCATTTTAGATTTACTCATAGCACCTTCAATTTGTTCTAAGTTAGCACTGTTTTTAATAAACAAATATGTTGGCATAGCAGTAATACCTAGAGCATCATCAACTTTACTTTTATCTACATCAATTTTGTAAAAATTAACACGGTCTGCATACTCTTTGTCTAACTCTTTCATAATAGGATCCATGCGTTTACATGGTCCACATCAAGTAGCATAAAAATCTAAAACTATAAGCGTGTCATCTTCCACTAAAAGTTTAGATTCAGCATTTTCATCTGTTAATTCAGTTTGCGAAAAACCAAAAGTTGTAAATAAGCAAATAAGTAAAGTGGTTAGTTTAATTTTCATAGGTTTAGTTTTTTTTAGTAAATAGCGTTTTAAAAGTACAAAATTCAGCTTAAATATATTTTTGCCAAATAATATTAATTTAAGGTTATGTGTTACAAGTTGTTTGTAGTAAATAATAACTAATATTTTTAAGCTTTATTATAGATTAAATACAAGAATAGTGTCTTTCCCTAATTAAACTGTCTTGTTTACTCATTATAGCTTATTATAAAAAACATTACTTTATATTTTAGCAGTAATTATGAAAAAACACATCCTACTTTTAGTATTTCTTGTAACTACTTTTTATCAAGCTTCTAGTGCGTCTAATTTTAAACTGACCATAACTTTTGATTTAGATGTTTATGTAAAAAACATAACACCACATTTTTATAGCAAATCAGGTAATTACTTTGAAAATATTAGTTATTCTGTGAATAAAAAAGAGAATACTATAACACTTGTAGGAAATAACAGCTACGTGTTATATGTGGATTTTCCTGTTTTAGTTTTTTCCGAAAAGAAAAAAAGAACACTATTTGGGTTAAAAACAAAAACACCACAAACAAATTTATACTATTTAGTGTCTAGAGGAATTACTTCTTATACAGGAAAACAGCTACAGAAAATAAATTTCTCTAAAGAAAAAGATGTAAAAATAATTATAGCAAAACAAGAAAAGCACAACGAGTTGAACTCGCATAAAACACTAATTATAGAAGAAATTAATACTTATAATGGCGATTTTTTTTGTTGCCAATTACTACAAAATTAGAAAGTATTAATAGGCTGAAAAAATGATTTAAATATTGTTACTTTTTGTAAATGAAAATTGAGAAATTTCGTTTAATGGGTTTATATGAAAACGTTTTAATGTTTTATATCTAATGTTAAATGAAGTTAGCTAAAAATTTTCACAATGTCAAGTCACTTAAACGTCTTGTATTCTTTAACTCTATAACCTGTAATCATTAATTTTATTACTTCAGGATTTGTAGAAGAATATATAATTGGTGTTTGTTGACCTTTAATTTTTTTTGAGACTATTTAATTGAAAACATTACGTTGCGCTAAAGATTTTCCGAAGAAAAAAGCAGTAATTACACCAATTATTTCTGCAATTACAAACCATGTTTCTTTAGTTAAGCCAAAAGTTACTAAAGCGGTTGCTAAAATCATTAGTCCAGCAACAATGTAAGCAGGAATCATGCTGGTTTTAGAAATAAAACCTGCAACAAACATACCAGTAAGAATACCCATAAAATGGCCTAAAACAACACATATTTTTGAGCCTACAGGAATACTAGCCATATTGTTTTTAATCCATTCCATATCGCTTGGGTCTGCACCATCTGGTAATGGAAATAGATTGTGACCTATTAGGCTTTCGAATAAATGAACAGTAAATCCAGCGACTATTACGCCAACAATGGTTGCAAGTATGTTTCTAAGCATTTTTATTTAAAATTTTAATTTAATAAAAATTAAAATTACAAAAAAGTTTCAAAAACAAACTATAGTTAAGATTCATTCTTTTTTTTTGTTTAATTTTTTTTAATAAAAAATAAACAAAAACTTTAATTCTTTAGCTTTAATCATTCAATCCATGTATTTTTGCGGTACAATGAAATTAATAATTAAAGATATTTTATTTATTTCTCGTCCAAGATTTTGGATGTATGTTCTTGGTACTTTCCTTGTTGGTGTAATAGCTTCTGGTAATCTGTTTTTATACGGCAACTTTACAAAACTACTATTAGTAATATTTGGTGTTTTTTTTACTTTACCTGCAAATCTTTTTATCTATGGTGTTAACGATATTTATGATTACGAAACAGATATCTATAACAATAAAAAAATAAAATATGAAACTGTTTTACAGCCAGAAAAGCATAAAAAAATATGGCTAATTATTGTTGTTTTATTTGTTCCTTTTTTACCGCTCTTATTTTTAATTAATGTTCCAACTGTAATTGCTTTATTGGTATTTTTATTTACAGGATTGTTTTATTCAGCTAAACCAATTCGTGCTAAAACAAAGCCTCCTTTAGACGTAGTTTTTTCTTCTATAATATATATTTCACCAGCGCTAGTTGGTTTTTTTATAACAGGAAATACTAATATAGAATGGTTGGCTGTGTTAGGAGGAGTTATTTGGGCTTTTGGTATGCAAACATATTCTGCTGTTCCAGATATTGAAGCAGATAGAAAAGCAGGATTAAATACTTTAGCTACCATGTTAGGCGATAAAAAAGCATTGTGGTTTTGTTTCTTATCTTATTTTATATCTGCATGTATTGGCTTTTATTATCTAGGAAGTATCGCTGCTTTTTTTGGATTGGTTTATATCGTAATTGTTTTATTAAGTCTTAACAACAGTTCTAAGTTGTTTAAATACTATACTTTTTTTCCGCTTATTAATGTTGCAATAGGCGCACTATTATTTTTCTATATGTTTTTTAAGTCTATATTTTAGTAAGTGTTAAAGTGCTTTTAGTGGTTTTGCAGTTTTAATTTTTTGAATGCGTTTGTAAACCAATTCTGAAGATATTAAGCAAATAGGCATTCCAATCCCAGGACTTGTACTTGCACCAACATAATATAAATTTTTAACTTTTTTGCTATAGTTTAGTGGTCGTTTAAGTGTTTGTTTTAAAGTGTGAGCCAACCCTAAAGCTGTGCCTTTATAAGCATTATAATCTTTCCTAAAATCGTCTGCCCAATACTTGCGTTCAAAAACAATATAATCTTCAAATTTTGAAAGATTTAAATCTATTGTCATCATATTTAGTATTTTTTGTCTATAATTATCCATGTCTGATTCTGTAAGTTCTAAACCGGGAGGAATAGGTACTAATACAAATAAATTATCTGTTCCTGGAGGTGATAGATCTGGATCTGTTTCTGTAGGCTTGCAAATGTAATAACTAGGATCATCTGGAAGTTGTGGCGTATCAAAAAGTTCCTTAAAATTTTGTTTCCAATCTGCACCAAAACGTAAATTATGATGACTTAATAACTCTAGTTTTCTATCTAACCCAAGATACATAATAAAAGCACTTGGGCTTAAAACAGCCTTTTCCCAATAGCGTTCTGGATAGGTTTGGTAACGTTTTTCTAATAACTTGGTTTCTGTAAACCATAAATCTGCATTAGAAATAACAATATCTGCTTTTAAAACATCTCCATTTTCTAGCTCTACACCAACTGCACTTTTGTTTTTAATAATAATTTTGGAAACCGGTGCGTTAGTTTTAAATTGTGTACCATGCTTTTTATTAATATTTACAAGTACTTTTACAATTTGATAAATACCACCTTTAGGATAGTAAACTCCCATATTAAAATCTATGGCATTCATAATATTATACATAGCAGGCGTTTTTGCAGGATCAGAGCCTAAAAACACTAATGTATATTCAAGAATTTTTTTTAATCTATCGCTTTTAAACCATTTATTTAAATATGATTGCATGGTTTGAAAAGGATTGAGTTCTATACCTTTTTTTATAACTTTCCATCTTAAAAACTCTAAGGAAAAACCTAAGTTAAGATACATAAAGGTTTCCTTAGCCATCTCGTATTGTTCACCAGAACGTTGTAAATAAGCTTTAATTTTTGGTGTAACACCAGGTTCTAATTGTTCGAACAATGGTAAATCTTTTTCTAAATCAGAGTGAATATCTACAACAGGAAGTTCTTTATCGTTTGAAAAGAATACTCTATAAGAAGGCGATAATTTAATTAAATCTAAATGATCTATTATGTTTTCATCTAGAAGTTTAAAGTATTGTTCAAATACATCTGGCATTAAATACCACGATGGTCCCATATCGAAAGTGTAACCTTCGGCTTTAAAAATATTAGCGCGACCACCAAGATTTTCGTTTTTTTCTAAAACAGTAACATTATAACCTGCTTTACTTAAAAGCGCTGCAGTGCCTAAACCACCAATTCCTGAGCCTATAATTATAACTTTTTTTTTCATGATTACAAAAATAACAAAGAATGAATTGGTTTTTAAATATTTATAATTTATTTGGGAATGAAATAACTAAGACTTTAGGAAACATTGCATAAAAAAAACCTGATAGGTTTATCAGGTTTTTAAAAATATTAAAATTATAATTTTATTTGTATTTTAGAAATTATTAATCATTTACAATAACCCATTCTCCTTTGTTAATTAAAGGTTCGGCTTGTTTGTATTTTACGGTTTTATTTTCACCACTCATAACATGCTTAATAGTAACACGATCGTTACGTCCAATTTTTGGTTGGTCGCGAACAATAGTTTCTACAACTTGTCTTTGTTGTTGTGTATTTCCTGCTTGTCTGTTTTGTGCAGAACGTTCGTCGAGATTTGGTATTTCGTCTTTTTTAGTTTGTAAGTTGTCTTTTCTCCTGACCTCTCTTGCTTCACTAATGGCATTTTGGTTTTCGGTTGGTAATTCACCTTTAAATAAAAACGAAATAACATCTTTGTTTACAAGATCTATCATTGTTTTAAATAATTCAAAAGCTTCAAACTTATAAATTAATAATGGATCTTTTTGTTCGTGTACTGCTAATTGAACCGATTGTTTTAACTCATCCATTTTACGTAAATGCGTTTTCCAAGCATAGTCTATTATGGCAAGTGTAATATTTTTTTCAAAATCGTTAACCAGCTCTTTTCCTTTAGATTCGTAGGCACGTTCTAAATCTGTAACGACTTGCAATGTTTTTACACCATCTGTAAAAGGCACTACAATACGTTTGTATTTATCGCCTTGATTCTCGTAAACATCTTTAATTACAGGAAATGCAACGTCTGCATTTCTTGCCATTTTTGCTTTGTAATGGTCGAAAGCAGTTGTATAAATACGCTTTGTAATTTCTTGTGCAGATAATTTTCCAAACTCAGCTTCATTAATTGGCGAAGGCATTGAGAAGTAACGAATTAATTCGAATTCAAAGTTCTTAAAATCACTTGCACCTTTATTAGTTTCTGCTATACCTTCTGAAGTATCGAAAATCATGTTTGCTAAATCCACACGTAAACGTTCACCATTTAAGGCATTAAAACGACGCTTGTAAACAACTTCACGTTGCGAGTTCATAACATCATCATACTCTAATAAACGTTTTCTTACACCAAAGTTATTTTCTTCAACTTTTTTCTGAGCACGTTCAATAGACTTAGAAATCATAGAATGCTGAATCACTTCACCTTCTTGTAATCCCATTTTATCCATCATTTTGGCAATACGCTCACTACCAAATAATCGCATTAAATTATCTTCTAAAGACACGTAAAACTGAGAGCTTCCTGGATCTCCTTGACGACCAGCACGACCTCTTAATTGTCTGTCTACACGACGCGAATCGTGACGTTCTGTACCAACAATGGCAAGACCACCAGCAGCTTTTACTTCGTCACTTAATTTAATATCTGTACCACGACCAGCCATGTTTGTGGCAATAGTTACTTGTCCTGCATTACCAGCTTGTGCTACAATATCTGCTTCTTTTTTGTGTTGTTTTGCGTTTAAGACATTGTGGTCTATTTTACGAATACTTAACATTTTACCTAAAAGCTCAGATATTTCAACGTTAGTTGTACCAATTAAAACTGGACGACCTGCTTGAGATAGCCTTGTAACTTCTTCAATAACCGCATTATACTTTTCGCGCTTTGTTTTGTAAACTAAATCTTCTTTATCTTTTCTAGCAATTGGTCTGTTTGTTGGTATTTCTACAACATCTAATTTGTAGATTTCCCAAAGTTCACCAGCTTCTGTTACTGCTGTACCTGTCATACCAGACAATTTACGGTACATTCTAAAGTAATTTTGAAGTGTTACCGTTGCAAATGTTTGTGTGGCATCTTCAATTTTTACATTTTCTTTGGCTTCAAT
>NZ_JASJHV010000050.1:0-19956 GCF_037625555.1 Lacinutrix sp. | reverse complement strand
GAATACATTGTTTGGAAAGGAATTAACGACCAAAAAGAAGACATAAAAGCTTTAGTCAATTTCTGTAAAGCGGTGCCTTGTAAAGTGAATTTAATAGAATACAATCCTATTGATGACGGCGAGTTTCAACAAGCAAGTTCGGCAGCAATCAATAATTATATTTCTAACTTAGAAATGCATGACATTACTGTAAACGTAAGAAGAAGTAGAGGTAAAGATATTGATGCTGCTTGTGGGCAATTGGCAAATAAAGCTTAAAAAAACTCAAATTTCACTGATTTTCAACTTCTTTTAAATCAATGACTTCTTATTTATATTTAGTATTTTTGTAGTAAATGAATCTAGTAGAACAAATTAAACTTCCCATTTTAACTGAGATGGAACTTTTTGAAAAAAAGTTCAAGGATGCCATGTTGTCTAAGGTTCCACTTTTAAACAGAATTACTTATTATATAGTGCGTAGGAAAGGAAAACAAATGCGACCAATGTTTGTGTTTCTTGTAGCTAAAATGGTGTCTAATGGAGAGGTGAAAGACAGAACTTACAGAGGAGCATCTGTTATAGAACTTATTCATACAGCCACTTTGGTACATGACGATGTTGTAGACGATAGTAATAAACGTCGTGATTTCTTTAGCATTAATGCGCTTTGGAAAAACAAAATAGCCGTACTTATTGGCGATTATTTATTATCCAAAGGTCTATTACTATCTATAGACAATAACGATTTCGATTTACTAAAAATTATTTCGGTTGCAGTAAGAGAAATGAGCGAAGGCGAATTACTTCAAATTGAAAAAGCCAGAAGACTTGATATTACAGAAACTATTTACTACGAAATAATAAGACAAAAAACTGCAACCTTGATTGCAGCATGTTGCAGTCTTGGTGCTGCATCTGTAAAACCAGAATCTGAAGATGTAGAAACCATGCGTAAGTTTGGAGAACTTATAGGAATGGCTTTTCAAATTAAAGACGATTTGTTCGACTATGGAACCAATAGCATAGGCAAACCTTTAGGCATAGATATAAAAGAACAAAAAATGACCTTACCTCTTATTTATGTTTTAAATACTGTAAGTAAAAAGGACAAAAAATGGGTGATTAACTCTATAAAAAACCATAATAAAGACAAAAAACGTGTAAACGAAGTTATTGCATTTGTTAAAAATAATGGTGGATTAGAGTATGCGGTAACAAAAATGAAAGCTTTTCAAGCTGAAGCTTTACAAATACTTCAAAAATACCCAGATTCTGAGTATAAATCTTCTTTAGAATTAATGGTAAATTATGTGATTGAAAGGAAGAAATAACAAGCCTTTTAAATTTATAATAAATAAATTATCTTTATGCGATAACAGTAACAAAAAAGTTACTATATCCTGACGTATTTACAAGATATGAGTAGTGAAATTTGATATATAACGAGTTGGTCACAATTTATGAAAAACCTGATTTACATAATTACTAATTAACTAATTGTAAGATAGTGTTTTATATTATTCAATTTACCAATACACTTATTATTTAGTTTAAGTAAAGAAAGGTATAATAAAGCACTTCAACTTTTTAATAAAGTGCAAATCAAACTAAAGAATACATGTTTTTAAAGAAATGTAAGTTTAAAAACAGTATACTTTTATAAACAATTCATTTATATTACATTTACAAAGTAATTTCGCAGAAGCGATAAACTTCAAAAAAATTGATATCAAAATCATCCATAGACCAAGTATATGAAACTGCTCGATTAGAGGAGGTTATTGGTGATTTTGTACAATTAAAAAAAGCAGGAAGTAACTTTAAGGGATTAAGCCCATTTAGTGAGGAACGCTCTCCTAGTTTTATGGTATCTCCTGTAAAGCAAATTTGGAAAGATTTTTCTAGTGGTAAAGGTGGTAATGTTGTTGCCTTTTTAATGGAACATGAGCATTTTACGTATCCTGAAGCTATAAAATATCTTGCTAAAAAATACAATATCGAGATTGAAGAAACAGAACAATCTAACGAACAAAAAGAAGCACAAGACAGACGAGAAAGTTTATATCTAGTAAGCGAGTATGCTAATACTTATTTTAAACACGTATTACACAAAACAGACAAAGGCAAAGCTATAGGATTAAGTTATTTTAAAGAACGTGGTTTTACAGATGAAACCGTTAAAATATTCGACCTAGGCTATTGTACAGACGCCTGGAGTGGATTTACAGATGAAGCCATTAAAAAAGGATACAAACTAGAATTTCTTGCAGAGACTGGTTTAACAATAGACAAAGGAGATAAGCAGTTTGATAGATTTAAAGGTCGAGTAATGTTTCCAATACAAAGCATGAGTGGTCGTGTTTTAGGCTTTGGAGGACGTATTTTAACTAACGATAAAAAAGCTGCTAAATACTTAAACTCACCAGAGAGCGATATTTATCATAAAAGTAAAGTGTTGTATGGTATTTATCATGCAAAACAGAGTATTGCAAAAGAAGATAATTGTTTTTTAGTTGAAGGATATACAGATGTAATACAGTTTCATCAAACTGGTGTTACCAACGTTGTTTCTTCTTCTGGAACAGCTTTAACCAGTGATCAAATTAGATTAATAAACAGGCTTACAAAAAACATTACTGTGCTTTTTGATGGTGATGCTGCAGGATTAAGAGCCTCTTTACGTGGTATTGATCTTATTTTAGAACAAGGCATGAACGTTAAGGTATGTACTTTTCCAGAAGGTGAAGATCCTGATAGTTTTGCAAAAACAAATACGCTCGATGAGTTAAAGCATTATCTAACAGAGCATTCTAAAGACTTTATTCAATTTAAGGCATCTGTTTTATATGAAGAGTCTCAAAACGACCCAATAAAAAAGGCAGAAACGATTAGAGATATTATTAATAGTATTGCTAAAATTCCAGATCATATTAAACGTGAAGTTTACATACAAGAATGTTCTAGAATTATGGACATAAGTGAAGGTGTTTTATTTAGTACTCTTGCACAACTCACCCAAAAAGAAGCAAACGATCAAGCAAAACAGCAACAAAAGCCACAGCAAGCTTTCGAGGTTATTAAACACCAACAGCCTCTAAAAAAGGTTGATGTACAATTTGTTTTAGAAAGAAAAATAATAGAAATATTATTACTTTATGGAAATAAAACTGAAGATTTTGAAGACCTTGTTTTAAAAGAAAATGAAAAAGGGATATTAATTTTAGAGCCTGAAATACACCAGACAAAAGTGTTCGAAAAGGTGTTTTTAGACTTGCAAGATGATGAAATGGAATTCTCTAACGAGCAGTTTAAAAACCTATATTATAAAATAATAGAAACTTTAAATCTGAATCCAGAATTCTCTTCGGAACATTTAATAAATACTGTAGATGCAGAAGTAGGTAACGAGATTACTAATATTTTAATGGAAGATGAACGTTACGAATTGTCTGATTGGGAAAGTAAAAATATTTTTCCTAAATCTAAAACAGAAAGTATTGCGCAATTAGTAAGTGAAACTATTCTATGCTTACGCTGCCACTTAATCGATAAAAAAGTATTAGGATTCCAACAAAAAACTTTAGAAAATAAAAACGAAGTTAACAGAAGTATTCTAGAAGAAGTAAAAGATTATTCTGGACTAAAAATGCTATTATCTAGAAAACTAAATCGCGTTTTATAGTAGGATATTTTTAGATTGTTCTACCAAATCTATTAAATTATCTACATTTAATTTTTTCATTAAACGTGCTCTATAGGTACTAACTGTTTTTTCATTAATATCGAGCTCTAAAGCAATTTCCATATTACGCTTTCCTGAAGCTAATAATTTTAAAACCTCTACTTCTCTTGTAGATAATTTTTTATAATAAGTGTTCCCTTTAAATCCTTTAGCTTGTTTATTTAATTGCTCTAAAAGCACTTTATTTAAATATAAGCCACCATTATTAACTTTAATAATAGCATCTTTTAAAGCATCAAGAGATTCTGATTTAGACACAAACCCATTTGCACCTGCTTTAATAGAACTTAGTGCATACACTTCTTCAGGTTGCGCACTATATAGTATTATTTTAACCTTCGGAAAAGCTGCATTTATGTGTCTTATTGCTGTAAGACCATTAAGATTTGGTAAATCTATTTCTGTTAAAACTACATCTACAGGATTTCTCTTTAAAAAATCTAATATTGCATCACCACTAGACACACTACCTATTATTTTTATATTTTGAGAAGTCCTAAATAAAAGTTCTAAACCTTTACATATAATTGGATGTGGATCGACTACTAGTAACTTGACCATAATTTTATTTGTTTTTATTTAGGTTGTTACACTCAAAAAAATGAAAATAAATAAACTAATAATCAAGATAAAGATATAAAATTATCTTTTATATTAATGATCAACAGTATTTTACAAAAAAATATTACTTAAAATCATTAGGTATTTCGCAAATAGGAATAGTAACCATTTTATGCCTATTTTCATTATTATAGCGCTTAAAAATAGTAAAAACTTCTTTTTCTCTTCCTATAAAATCGTTAACTGTGCTCCCTTTTTCACTTTCTTTCATAGCCCATTCTAATTCTGGATAGGAGGCTCCTATTTGGTCTTCATCACTTCTTGCATCTCCAAAAAGTCCATCGCTAGGTGCTGCTTTCATTATAGAATTTGGCACTTCTAAAAAGGTTCCAATAGTATAAACTTCACTCTTTAATAAATCGGCAATAGGACTTAAATCTACACCACCATCACCATATTTGGTATAAAAGCCAACACCAAAATCTTCTACTTTATTTCCAGTTCCTGCTACTAATAAGCCTAACAATCCTGCATGGTAGTATAATGTAGTCATTCTTAAACGAGCTCTAGTATTTGCCAAAGCCATATCAACAGTAGCCTGTTTTCCATGTAAAGAGACTTCGGTTTTAAACTCTTCAAAAACTGGAGTAAGATCTGTACAAGTTTCACTAACATTTGGAAAACGTAATTTTAATTTTTTAATGTGCTCTTGTGCTCTAGACACATGGCTTGGTGCTTGGTGAATTGGCATTTCTATACATAAAACATCTAAACCAGTTTTTGCACATAAAGTTGAGGTTACTGCAGAATCTATTCCGCCAGAAATCCCTAAAACAAAACCATTAACTCCTGCGTTAGTAGCATAGTCTTTTAACCAATTAACAATATGATTTACTACTTTTTCTGTTTGCATTTTTTGAAGTATTTAAAACAAAGAATAGTACCTTTGCCTAACAAAAATAAAGCAAACACATTAGGAATAAAAATGAAAAGCGTCTTGAAACCTATTTATTTTCTTTTACTCTCTTTTTTAGCAATATCATCTTGCACAAAGGAAGATAAAATTGAAACTGAAATTTCTAAAATTAATATTGATTTTACTGTAGAGCGTTTTGACAAAGCTTTTGCAGAAGTAACAACAAGCTCCTTACCTAAACTTAAAAATGCATATCCATTTTTATTTGCAAAGAATTATGATGATTCTTTTTGGTTAAACAAAATAAAGGACACAATACAACAACAACTACAAAACGAATCAATTAAAAAATTCGAAGATTTAAAAACAGAAACTGTAGAATTAGAATCGTTATTTCAACATTTAAAATACTATTTCCCAGAATTTAAAACACCAAGAGTAATTACTGTCGCATCAGACGTTGACTATAGAAATAAAGTAATTGTTACAGATACTATAGTTGTTTTACCATTAGCTAATTATTTAGGGAAAGATCATTTTTTTTACGAAGGCATACAAGCATATATTGCAGAAGACTTAGAACCTAATCTTATGGTTGTAGACCTTGCAAATAATTATGCCAAACACTATACTTTTGAACAGCAAAGAAATACTTTTTTAGACGATTTAATATACGAAGGCAAACTGTTATATTTTAAAGATAAAGTGATTCCTTTTAAAACAAATGCAGAAAAATTAAATTATACAGATTCAGAATTAAATTGGGCAAAAGCCAACGAAGAATATATTTGGCGCTATTTTGTAGATAAAGAATTATTATACAATACAGACACAAAACTACCTAGTCGTTTTATAAATCCTGCTCCTTTTTCTAAATTTTATTTAGAACAGATAGACCTTAAGTCTCCAGGAGAAATTGGCAAATACATTGGCTGGCAGATTGTAAATGATTATATGAAAAATAACACCATATCTTTTAAGCAAATGCTTACTAAAGATGCGAAAGAAATTTTTAACAACGCTAATTACAAACCTAGAAAATAATGGCAAATTTAAAATCTAAAATCACTTTAAACGTAGAGTTAGACGAAAACAAAGTACCTGAAAAATTAAATTGGACTGCCCAAGATGGAGGTTTTACAAATGCAGAAGCTAAAGCCATGATGCTTTCAGTTTGGGATAGTGCTGCACAAGAATCTTTACGTATAGATTTATGGACAAAAGATATGCCTGTAGATGAAATGAAAGTATTTTTTCATCAAACTTTAGTGGCTATGAGTAATACTTTTAATCGCGCAACACAAGACGATAAAATGACTGCAACCATGAAAGATTTTTGCGATTATTGTGCTGAGAAGTTGGAATTGAATAAATAGATATATATGTTTATAATATCTATTCTAAAAACAAAAAATATCTTCCTAGACTCTAAAAACAAGAAGTTTACAGTAAAAAAATTTGTTTTTTTAAAAAAAAAAATACTTTTACTTATTATTAATTAAAATATTAAAATTATGAAAAAAATTACTCTTTTATTTATTTTATGTATTGGTTTTACTTTTAATTCCCATGCGCAATTGCCAGAAACTTTTGACACAGAAATACCAGCAACTTGGGCTGTATTTAGTGGTTTAAATGGAGAAGGACAAACTTATGCTTGGGTACATAATTCACAAGGTTATATTTTTTGCCAATGGGAACCTGCAGGTTTAGGAACAACAGCAGAAGATTGGCTTGTTTCACCATTAACACCTATTACAACAGCAACGTCTTTATTGACTTTTGATCAAACAGATTATTTTGCTCCAGATTATGGATCTAGTTATACTGTAAGAATATCTACTACCTCTCAAACAGACATTACTAGTTTTACAACAGTAGATACACAAGCAGAACCTAGTGTTACAAATGGTACTGCATTACAATTCTCTGGATACTCTGTAGATTTATCTGCTTATGAAGGGATGAGTGTATATATTGCTTTTGTTTTAGAGCAAAATGATGGTGACGCTTGGTTTTTAGATAACATTGATTTAGAAAACCAAAATGCAACTGCACCAAATCCAGCAATAACACCTACACCTTTAGACACTGCAATAGACGTTGTTATAGATGCCACAAATACTAATGCTGTTGCATTTGCTTGGGCAGCTGCAGCTACAGGTGATCCTGCAACTTCATATGATGTTTATTTAGGAGACTCACCAACTACACTTAATTTATTAGGAAATTTAGGAGCAACATCTATTAATATTACAGGTATGACATACAATACGTTATATTATTGGCAAATTGTAGCTAAAAATGCTGGTGGAGATGCAGTAAATTCTGACATTTGGAGTTTTACTACAGAAATGGATCCATCTTTAAGTGTAGCGGAATTTGAAAATTCAACGTTCTCAGTTTTCCCTAATCCAGTTAAAGATCAATTACATATTAAAACAGAAAAAACCATAGACTCTATTGAGGTATACAATCAACTAGGTCAACGCGTTCTAATGTTTAACTCAATCTTAAACAACTCTGTTAATGTTAGTTCTCTTAATAGTGGAGTATACTTGATTAGTATTTCATCTGAAAACAAAAAACAAACACTTAAAATAATTAAAAAATAATCTTATTTTTTAAATTATAAAAAAGGCCTTACATACTCTGTAAGGCCTTTTTTTTATGATTTATTTCTAGCTGTCCACAAGCGGTATCAATATCTTTACCTCTACTTCTACGCACGTTTACAACAATGCGATTACGTTCTAATTCTTGAATATAATTATCTATTGCTGTATTTGAAGCTTGAATATCTTTCATGCTATCATTAATACCATCCCAAACTACATATTCGTAGGTTATTTTACGTTCGGTTTTTTTATAACAATATTCTAAAGACTCTTTTAAATCTTTAAGAGGAAAAGTCTCATTAAAAGGCATAATTATAGTTCTTACCTCATCTATTGCAGAATGTAGTGATACAGCAAGATTGAACTTAACAGCATCGTCTGCCATTTTTTTAATAATCTTTGGCACACCAGATGTTGAAACTACAATACGCTTTGGCGACATACCTAAACCTTCTGGAGACGTTATTTTATCTATTGCCTTAATAACATTATTATAATTCATGAGTGGTTCTCCCATGCCCATAAATACAATATTACTTAGAGGTCTATTAAAGTATAATTTACTTTCTCTATCTATAGCAACAACTTGATCGTAAATCTCATCTGGATTAAGATTACGCATACGCTTTAATCGTGATGTTGCACAAAACTTACAATCTAAACTACAGCCAACTTGACTAGACACACAAGCTGTTGTTCTTGTTTCGGTTGGTATAAGTACAGATTCTACAATTAAGCCATCGTGTAATTTTACAGCGTTTTTTACTGTACCATCACTACTGTGCGCTGCATAGTATCTACTTCGATATGGTTTATAACAAAGTTATCTTCCATCATTTGGCGCGTTTCTTTAGAGATATTAGTCATATCTTCAAAAGTATGCGCTCCTTTACTCCACAACCATTCGTAAACTTGGTTTCCACGAAAGGCTTTATCTCCTTCCTTTACAAAGAAATCTCTGAGTTGCTCTTTAGTTAAAGCGCGTATGTCTTTTTTCTTATTTGGCATAATGCAAAAATAGAATATTTTTAAATAGTAATTTTGATCTATAAAAAAGCCTCATCATAATGATAAGGCTTTTTGTTTTCTTTAGAAATTATATTATAATAATCTTTTTTCTATACTACTGAAAAGGTTTTCAGTGGTATTAAAATTAGATAATTAACATTGCATCTCCATAACTGTAAAATTTATATTTTTCCTTTACCGCTTCAGCATAAGCACGCTTAACAAATTCGTGTCCTGCGAATGCAGAAGTCATCATCATTAATGTTGATTTTGGCGTATGGAAATTAGTAATCATTACATTAGCAATACTAAACTTGTATGGAGGGAAAATAAATTTATTTGTCCAACCATCAATCTCGTTTAACGTTTGGCTAGAAGAAACAGAACTTTCTACTGCACGCATTGCTGTAGTACCCACAGCACAAATACGACGTCTGTTTTTTAATGCTTTATTTATTTGCTCTACTGTTTTTGGTCCAATTTTAACCTCTTCACTATCCATTTTGTGCTTAGATAAGTCTTCTACCTCAACTGAGTTAAAAGTCCCTAAACCTACGTGTAATGTTACTTTGGCGAAATCTACACCTTTAATTTCTAAACGCTTTAATAAGTGCTTTGAAAAGTGCATTCCTGCAGTTGGAGCTGCTACTGCACCTTCATTTTCTGCAAAAATTGTTTGGTAACGTTCTTCGTCTTCTGGCTCAACTTCTCTTTTGATGTATTTAGGTAATGGTGTTTGACCTAGCAAAGTTAGTTTCTTACGAAACTCTGTATAAGAACCATCGTAAAGAAAACGTAATGTTCTTCCTCTTGATGTTGTATTATCTATAACCTCTGCTACTAAACTTTCATCATCACCAAAGTATAATTTATTTCCTATTCTTATTTTACGAGCTGGATCTACTAAAACATCCCAAAGACGTTGTTCTTCGTTTAACTCACGCAATAAAAACACTTCAATTCTTGCTCCTGTTTTCTCTTTGTTACCAAAAAGACGTGCTGGGAAAACTTTTGTATCATTTAGAATCATGACATCGTCTTCATCAAAATAATCTATAATATCTTTAAATTGCTTGTGTTCTATAGTTTGTTTCTTACGGTTTAAAACCATTAAACGAGCTTCGTCTCTACTCTCCGATGGATATTCTGCCAATAACTCCTCGGGTAATTCGAAGTTAAAGTGTGATAGTTTCATTTTCATGCTTGCCGTAGTTTAGGTTTAGAAAGTTGCAAATATACAATCTCAAGATAGGCGTTGTCAAGTAAATGAGTGATTATTATTTATTAATTTCTATTCCTAAGGAATTTAGGTCTTCCCAAAATGCAGGATAAGATTTAGAAACCACCATATAATCTTCAATTTCTATTGCTACTTTTAAAGCTAAAGGCGCGAAAGCCATTGCCATTCTATGATCTTTATAAGTTGCTATTAAAATGTTTTCATTGATTTTTTTTGAAGCTGAAAGATGAAGACTTTCATTTGTAATTTTTACTTGTCCTCCTAATTTTTCGATTTCTGTTTTTAAAGCTACTAATCTATCGGTTTCTTTAATTTTAAGTGTGTGTAATCCTGTTAAATTAGACTCTAGACCTAAAGCAAATACTGTAACAGAAATTGTTTGCGCAATATCTGGAGCTTTAGATAAATCGAAATCTATACTAATTTCTGGGTTTACAGTATTTGTTTTCTCAAGAATAATTGAATGTTCTTGAAAACGTGTTGAAACACCAAAACTCTTATATAACTCTGTTAATATAGAATCTCCTTGTAAACTAGACTTTGTATAAGAAGACAATTGTATGGTTGTACCTATTTTAGAAAGTGCGACTATGCTATAAAAATAGGATACTGATGACCAATCTGACTCTACAGTTAAATGAGTCTTTTTTATTTCTAGTTTTTTTGCTTTAACCGTTATTGTGTTTTCTATAAATGTAGAGTCTACATCTATGCGTTTTAGCAAATCTAAAGTCATCTTAATATAAGGCACAGAGGTTATTTTGCCTTTTAATGTAAGTTCTAATCCGTTTTCTAGTTTAGATGCTATTAATAATAATGCTGATATGTATTGACTACTTACATTCGTATTTAAGGAAACTTTAGATTTTGTTAAGGTTTTCCCTTTTATTAAAAGCGGTGGAAAACCTTCTTTTTCTTTATATACAATATCTGCTCCTAACTGATTTAAGGCTTCAACCAAAATTTTAATTGGTCTTTCCTTCATGCGTTTAGAGCCTGTAAGAATCGTTTCTCTTCCTTCTTGAGTTGAAAAATAGGCAGTTAAGAAACGCATTGCTGTTCCTGCATGATGTATATCTATTTCTTGGTCTTTAGAAGCCAAAGCAGCAGTCATTAATTTAGAATCGTCGCTGTTAGAGATGTTTTTAATCTTTATTGTTGGATAGAGTACTTGAAGCAATAATAATCTATTAGACTCACTCTTAGAGCCAGTAATACTGATTGAAGATTGTGCTTTAATTGAAGATTTTGAGAGTTTTAAATTCATATCCTTTAATAGAGTCTTGCATTAGCAAGAAAGAAAATTTATTTTAGCTTATCGTTATTATGGTGCCTGTCGTGATCGCGCTTGGTTTTGATATCTAATTTTTTATCGAAAGCACTTTGTAAATCTATTCCTGTTTGGTTTGCTAAGCATAAAACAACAAACATAACATCTGCTAATTCTTCTCCTAAGTCTTTGTTTTTATCGCTCTCTTTTTCGCTTTGTTCTCCATAACGTCTTGCAATAATTCTGGCAACTTCGCCAACTTCTTCTGTAAGTTGCGCCATATTTGTAAGTTCGTTAAAATAACGAACACCATGGTTTTTTATCCAATTATCGACTTCTTGTTGTGCGTTTTTTATGTCCATTTTTAACTTATTTACTATTACTGAATTTTCTTAAGCACTATTTTTTCTGCTTTCTTATCTGAAGATAATTGCATGAATTTTTTAAATTCTGGATATCCTTTTGGTAAAATTAAAGTGTTATTTAAATCTAGATTAACAACTAACTGTATCATTTTACCATTTGGTGTTATTACATAAGAGAACTCGCCTTCTTTTGTGTTAAGCACAAATTTAGAGTTTTCAGGAGTGGTTTCTATCTCGTAACCTTCTGGTAAATTAATATTAATTCTATATTTTGTATTTCTAGGATATATTAAATCTATTGGATAAACAAGTGTGTCTTGAATAAAAGCATTGGTGTTATTTCCAAAAAATAATAATGGCGAGAAGTATAACTTACCTCCTATTTCTTCTACTGCATTATCAAGTTTAAAATCGTAAGACAAGAGAATAGGTTTACTTAAGTTGGTTTTATTTTTTATATCTAAATTCTCTATTACAATGTCTCCTTTTTCTCTTTCTAATTCTGTAACAATACTTTCTTTTTTAATTTTAGCATAATGCTCTGTAACAACCATTTTATTATAATCTTTAATTTCACTTTCTAAAGATTTATGTCTTATTACCGCATTTGCATTATCTTTAAGCTCAGCACTTAGTGTTAAGTTATTTGTCTTACTAGATTGAGAATTACCAATAATAGTAAAAATAAAGACAAATAAGTTTAGATTAAATTTTTGAAACATTAGATAAGTTTAATATGGAAATATAAGTATTTATAGTGTTTTGAAAAATAAATTTATAGGAAAATTCTTATTCTCTATTTTTAGAGTCTATTACAATTGTAACTGGTCCAGAATTTAATAATTGTACATTCATATCTGCTCCAAAAACGCCAGTTTGAATTGGTTTATTTAATACAGATTCAAGTGTGCTATTAAATGCTTTATATAATGGTATGGCTACTTCTGGTTTTGCTGCTTTAATATAACTTGGTCTGTTTCCTTTTTTTGTACTTGCATGAAGTGTAAATTGACTTACTACAATAACTTCACCATTTGTATCTAATAAAGAGGTATTCATTAAGCCATTAGCATCTTCAAAAATACGCAGATTGACTACTTTATTTGTTAACCAAATAATGTCTTCTTCTGTATCTTGGTTTACAATACCTAATAAAATTAAAAGCCCATGCTCTATTGAAGCTACAGTTTTGCTTTCTACAGTTACACTGGCATTAGAAACTCTTTGAATAACTATTCTCATGGTAATTTATCTGTATACGGAACTCTATTTGTAAATTATTACTGGTCTTTATCCCAAATGTCTGTTCTGTAGTGTTGGTCGTCTCCTTCAATTATTTGAACATAACTTTTGTAACGAGAAGCAGCTATTTTATCGCTTTCTAATGCTTCTTTTACTGCACATTTAGGTTCTTCTATATGTAAACAGTTATTAAATTTACAATCTTGACTTAATTTAAAAAACTCAGGAAAATAATCGCTTATCTCTTCATTTTCCATATATACAACTCCAAAACCTTTAATTCCTGGTGTGTCTATAATTTTTGCATTAAAACTTAAATCGAACATTTCTGCAAACGTAGTTGTGTGCTGTCCTTGAGAGTGTTGTGTAGATATTGTTTTTGTTTTTAAATCTAAACTTGGTTCTATTGTGTTTACTAAAGTAGATTTACCAACACCAGAGTGACCAGTAAACACACTTACTTTACCTTCCATTAAGGCTTTAATTTTATCTATATTCTCTCCTGTTTTAGCCGAAACACTAACGCATTCATAGCCAATATTTCTATATATATGCTCTAGGTATTTAACCTCTAAAATAGTCTCCTTATTATAAGTGTCTATTTTATTAAAAACTAATACTGTTTTTATAGAATAAGCTTGTGCAGTTACTAAAAAACGATCTATAAAACTTGTAAAAGTAGGCGGATTATCTATGGTAATTAATAAAAAAACTTGGTCTATATTCGAGGCAATAATATGTGTTTGCTTAGAGAGGTTAACCGATTTTCTTACAATATAATTCTCGCGATCGTGAATCTTGTTTATTACACCTGTTTCCTTATCACTCTTAGTATCTAAATCGAAATCTACATAATCGCCTACAGCAATAGGATTGGTACTTTTAATGCCTTGTAAACGAAATTTACCTTTTATTCTGCATTCGTAAGTGGTGCCAAGTTCGTTTTTAACTGTGTACCAACTTCCTGTAGATTTATATACTAATCCTGTCATTAAAAAATTATTATGCAAATTAACGATTTTAATTTATTAGAATTATTATATTAGTCTCTTAATTTAAAACTCACTAAATGAAAAAACTATTATTATTTATCACACTATTACTATCTTTTTGAACTATTGATGCTCAAACAAATCTTTATGAACATGAAAAGTTTGATGAACTTACGAAAGATCATAAAACCATAGCAATAGTAACTTTTAAAACCCAAGTAAAACTGAGACCAAAACAAATGAAGGCTTTAAAAGAAGGTGATTTAGAAAAGCTTGAAAAAGCTGAAAGTGAAGGATTACAATCTGGAATGCACTCATAGTTTTTGAAACGTAAAAAACGTGGAAAAATGAAAGTTGATGTTCAAGATCCCAAAAGAACTAATGCTTTATTAAAAAAAGAAGGTATTACTTATGAAAATATAGAAGATCAACTACCAGAAGATTTAGCTAAACTATTAGGTGTAGATGCTATTATTTCAGGTGATTATGAAACAAACAAACCAATGTCTGATGGTGCGCCTATTGCATTAGGTCTAGTTTTTGGCTTTTTTGGATCTACTAATTCAGCAATAGTGAATATGAGTATTCATAATGCTTCTGACGCAGAATTACTTTGGAATTACCATAAAAAAGTAAAAGGAAGTATAGGAAGCAGTCCTGAAGATTTAGTTAATATACTAATGAGAAAAGCTTCAAGAAGATTAGGTTACACTAAATAATCGCAAAAAAAAAGCTGAAAAATAATATATTATTTTTCAGCTTTTTTTATTAATAATCTATTGACTTAGACAATCACTTCTCCATTACATTTAATTACCTTCTCTTGATGATTAATAGACTCTTGATGCACTGCTTTAAAGAGTCTTAAAATAAACTCTTCGCTCAAGCCTTTTTCATCGCCTTTTAGCACCATTTTACCTAAAATTTCATTCCAACGTTTACTTTGTAAAACGGCAACGTTTTTCTGTTTTTTAAGTTTCCCAATACCATCGGCTACTTGCATACGCTTGCCTAATAAATCTATAAGTTGATTATCGACAACATCTATTTGAGCTCTTAAATTAGTTAACTCACTATTATATGCTGCTTCTGGATCTGTAACTTTTCTAATTTTTAAATCCTGCATCATTTTAATTAAAGCAGTAGGTGTTACTTGTTGAGCAGCATCACTCCATGCATTTTCTGGATCTGTGTGAGTTTCAATCATTAAACCATCAAAATTAAGATCTAAAGCGGTTTGAGAGACATCGAAAACCATATCTCGTTTTCCAGTAATATGCGATGGATCGTTAATTAATGGTAAATCTGGAAAACTGTTTTGAAACTCGATAGCAATTTGCCATTCTGGAATGTTTCTATATTTGGTTTTTTCGTACGTTGAAAACCCTCTGTGAATTGCGCCTAAATTTTTAATTCCAGCAGTATAAAGTCTTTCTATACCACCTAACCACAAGGCTAAATCTGGGTTTACTGGATTTTTAACTAAAACAATTTTATCTGTTCCTGCTAAAGCATCTGCCAATTCTTGCATGATAAACGGACTTACGGTTGAGCGTGCGCCAATCCAAAGTAAATCGACATCATTTTCAATCGCTAATTTTACATGTGCTGCATTAGCGACCTCTGTACAGGTTTTCATTCCTGTTTCCTCTTTTACCTTTTTAAGCCAGTTTAAACCTAAAGCACCAACGCCTTCAAACATTCCTGGTCGTGTTCTTGGTTTCCAAATTCCTGCTCTAAAATAACTTACATCTGTATTTTTAAGCTCGTGAGCAATTTTTAAAACTTGGGCTTCTGTTTCTGCACTACAAGGTCCAGCTATAACTAATGGATGTTCTAAATTCATAGCATCCAACCAGTTTCTCATTTCTTTTTTATTTTCCATAATCTTATTTTTTTTAAGAAAAAAGAATCAAGAGCAGTCTCTATTTTCTATAATCTAGTGTTACTTTATTCCGTTTAATATCTGTTTTATATAATTTGTGTCTTTCATTTCATTAAAAACACCCTCAAAATCATTGTTTTGCATCATATCCTTAAACTTAGTAAGATTTGTAATATAATCTTCTAAAGTCTCAATTACGTTGTCTTTATTCTGCTTAAAAATTGGTGTCCACATCGCTGGTGAACTTTTTGCCAATCTTACAGTACTTTCAAAACCTTAGCCTGCCATATCGAAAATATCGCGTTCATTTTTCTCTTTCTCTATTACTGTTTTACCAAGCATAAATGCGCTAATGCGCGATAAATGCGACATGTAAGCAATGTGTTTGTCATGTGCCTCAGGATTCATATAGCGCATTCTCATTCCAATTTCTGTGAACAGATTCAAGGCTTTTTCTTGAAGTTTAAATGCTGTTTTTTCTACTTCACAAACAATATTTGTTTTGTATTGAAATAAATCTAAAGTAGCTGCTTTTGGTCCAGAAAACTCTGTTCCTGCTATAGGATGCATTGCTAAAAAATTTCTTCTTTTTGGATGGTTTTCTACTACTTTACAAATGTCGAATTTGGTAGAACCAACATCAACAACCAAACCAAAATCTGAAACATTATCTAACACTTTTGGCAATAATTCTACAGCAGAATCTACTGGAATAGATAGTATTACCAAATCTGCTTTGTTTAAATCTTCTATAGTTGCTTTTGCATTAATTACATTTAACTCAAGAGCTTCTGCAAGATGTTGTGCGCTAATATCTATACCATAAATAGTAGCTTCTGGTCTTTTTTTCTTTATATCTAAAGCCAAACCTCCACCTATTAACCCAACACCAATTATGTATATATTATTTATCATACTCTTGTAATTGCTTCTTTAATTTCTTCGGTTTTTGCACACAACGAAAACCGAACATAACCTTCACCTTGACTGCCAAATATAGTTCCTGGAGCTATAAAAACACTATGCTCATTTAAAAGCTTATCTATAAAAGCCTCTGAAGTTAAGTTTGAAGGTAATTTTGCCCATACAAACAATCCGCTGGTATTTTCATCGTAGGTGCAATTTAATTTTGCTGCCAATTCCCAAACTAACTCTCTTCTTTCTTGATAAATTAAATTTAAATTTTCGAGCCAATATTTTGGTGTTTGCAAAGCTTCTATGGCTCCTTTTTGTATGCCATAAAACATACCAGAATCCATATTGCTTTTTACTTTTAAAACAGCATTAAGCAATTGGTTATTACCCAACAACATACCTACTCTCCAGCCTGCCATATTAAATGTTTTACTTAAAGAGTTTAACTCTAAACACATTTCTTTTGAGCCATCTACACTTAAAATACTTAAGGGTTCGCTATTTAATATAAAACTATAAGGATTATCGTTCACCAATAAAATATTATGCTTTTTAGCAAAAACAATTAGTTTTTTAAATATGGCTTTTGTTGCCCTTACTCCTGTTGGCATATGCGGATAATTAAGCCACATAATCTTTACTTTATTTAAATCTTGTTTTTCAAGTTCTTCTATATTAGGACACCAATTATGTGCCTCATCTAAAGTATAAAATATAGGTTTTGCTTCTAACAATTTAGTAACAGCAGTATAGGTTGGGTAGCTTAAATTTGGTATTAAAACGGCATCTCCTTTGTTTAAAAAAGCCATAGAAATATGCATAATACCCTCTTTGCTTCCTATAAGTGGCAACACTTCTGTATTAGCATTTACGTCTACATTAAAATGTATTTTATAAAAACCAGCAATAGTACTTCTTAATTCTGGTAAACCTTGATAGCTTTGGTATGTATGTGCATTTGCATCTTTAAAGCTTTCTGAAATCGCTTTAATAACATTGCTTGGAGGTTGCAAGTCTGGGCTTCCAATTCCTAGGTTAATAATTGGCTTACCTTGAGATTTAAGAGTATTCACTTCTTTTAATTTCTTAGAAAAGTAGTACTCTTCAACACTATGTAATCTATTAGCTACTTCCATTATAATTTACCGTTTTTATATTCTCCCAGTACTTTAAAGTGTGTAGCCATAATCTTTATTATGTTTTTTGCTTTTTCAAAATCATTGTAACTATTAAAAGTTACATCAACAAAAAAGGCATATAACCAAGGCGTTTCAATTTTAGGAAGCGACTGTATTTTAGTTAAATTTATCTTGCAATCACTCATTACATTTAGAATTGTTGCTAAGCTTCCACGTTTATGATCGAGTTCAAATTTTATTGAGGCTTTATTAATTTCTGCTTTTGGAATTTTAGAATTATTTTGACTCACTATTGCAAAACGAGTTTCATTATGTTTAATAGTTTGAATGCTTTCTGCTAAAATATCAAGTTTAAAAATCGATGCTGCAAGACTACTTGTTATGCTGCAACTCCTTTTATTTTACTTTCATGTATTCGCTTAGCTACCTCTGCTGTAGCCTTATCTTCAACCAGTTTAATATGTAGGTGATTTTTAAAAAAAGCTTTACACTGTAACAACGCCATTGGATGTGAATATACTTTTTTTATATCCTCTATATTTTGATTGGGTAAAGCCATTAAATTATGTTGTATATCTAAATAATGCTCGCCTATTATATGTAAATTATTAGTATCAATCAATGCATAATTTGGTATTATAGAACCTGCAATAGAGTTCTCTAGAGCCATAATTGCTACCTCTGCTTTTCCTGATAGTAAAACCGCTACAGTATCATCAAAAGACATACACTGGTTTACAGCAATATATTCACCAAAGTATTCTTGAGATACAATGTGATGAAAAGATCCTTTTACACCTTGAATGTCTACAGTTTTAATAAAATATTAATTTTTTAAAATATATGTTTATTTAAATTACATATACACAGTCTCGTTCTTTTTACAAAAAAAGAAATAGTACCAGCTGTAATATGTGTTTTAAATTATTTTCATTGTAATTATGATGTTAAAGTAAATAATTAAATGACAAATAAAAATACTAAAGCATGAATTTTAAGGTTTTAAATGAAGATTTAAAGATTTACTAACAATGCGTTGTTTAAATTACAGAATGTTTATTTTTGAAAAAAGTATATAAGATGTCTATAAAAGTTGAAAATATAACTAAGGTTTATGGTGATCAAAAAGCACTTAACAATGTGTCTTTTGAAATTAAAAAACCAGAGATTGTTGGTTTTCTGGGTCCTAATGGTGCTGGAAAATCTACAATGATGAAAATATTAACCACTTTTATAAATCCAACAGAAGGTACAGCATTAGTTAATGGGTACGATATTTCTAAAAATGCTAAACAAGTACAGCAAAGTGTAGGTTACTTACCAGAGCACAACCCACTATATCTAGAGCAATATGTTCGGGAATATTTAGCTTTTAATGCTGATGTTTACAATATTAATAAAAATAGAATTGAAGACGTTATAGAGCTTACTGGTCTTGCTCCAGAGGCTCACAAAAAAATAAGTGAGCTATCAAAAGGTTATAAACAGCGAATAGGTTTAGCAAATGCACTACTTCATGATCCAGATGTTTTAATTTTAGACGAACCTACAACTGGCTTAGACCCAAACCAATTAGTAGCTATTAGAGATTTAATTAAATCTATAGGTAAAGAAAAAACTATTTTTCTTTCTACACACATAATGCAAGAGGTAGAAGCCATGTGCGATCGTGTAATAATTATTAATAAAGGAGAAATTGTTGCTAATAAAAAACTAAAGGAGCTTCGAGAAGGACAAGAACAAGTTGTTATTGTTGAATTTGACTATAGAATTGAAGAACCCTTTTTATTAAAATTACCTAATGTAAAAAGTGTAAAAAATACACATGATTTTATTTATGAAATCACCTTTTCTACAAAAGACGATATGCGTTCTCATGTTTTTGATTTTGCTCATGATAACGAATTAAAAATTCTTCAGCTTAACCAAAAAAATGCAAGTTTGGAGAGTATGTTTAGAGACTTAACTGCTTAAAAACACTACTCAATTTAATAAACAAATTATTGAGACTATTACTTAAATTATTATTTGTTATTACCATTCAATTTTTAATAATGGTGGTTATTAATGAGTCTTTTAAT
>NZ_JASJHV010000049.1:0-14441 GCF_037625555.1 Lacinutrix sp. | reverse complement strand
TTTTCTCTGGTCGCATTTGTGGGAAAAATAGCACTTCTTGAATAGATTGGTTATTAGTTAAAAACATGATTAATCTATCCATGCCAATTCCCATTCCAGATGTTGGAGGCATACCATATTCTAAAGCACGTAAAAAATCTTCGTCTATAAACTCTGTAGCTTCGTCGTCTCCTTTTTTAGCCAATTTTAATTGGTGCTCGAAACGCTTGCGTTGGTCTATTGGGTCGTTAAGTTCTGAATACGCATTAGCAATTTCTTTACCACAAACCATAAGTTCAAAACGCTCAGTCAATTCAGGATTATCTCTATGTTCTTTACATAACGGACTCATTTCTTTTGGGTAATCTGTAATAAAGGTTGGTTGTATGTAATTGCCTTCACATTTTTCACCAAAAATTTCATCTATTAATTTACCTTTTCCCATAGTACTATCAACTGCGATACCCATACCTTTTGCAGCATCAAAAATTTCAGTTTCTGTTTTATTAGTAATATCGAAACCAGTAAATTCCTTAATAGAATCTGCCATAGTAATACGCTTATATGGTGCTTTAAAGTTTACTTTATGTTCTCCAAAAGTAGCTTCGCTTGTTCCATTTACTGCTATTGCACAATGTTCTAGAAGTTTCTCGCAGAAATCCATCATCCAATTATAGTCTTTGTAAGAGACATAAATTTCCATGCAAGTAAATTCTGGATTATGCGTTCTGTCCATACCTTCGTTTCTAAAGTTTTTAGAAAACTCATAAACACCATCAAAACCACCAACTATTAAACGTTTTAGGTATAACTCGTTTGCAATTCTCATGTATAATGGAATATCTAAACTGTTATGGTGTGTAATAAATGGACGTGCAGCTGCGCCTCCAGGAATAGGCTGTAAAATAGGGGTTTCTACTTCAAAATAGCCAGCATCATTTAAGAAATTACGCATGGCGTTAAACAACTTTGTGCGTTTTACAAATACTTCTTTTACATGTGGATTTACCGCTAAATCTGCATAACGTTGTCTGTAACGCATTTCTGGATCTGTAAAAGCATCGTAAGTTTTACCATCTTTTTGTTTAGGGATAGGTAATGGCTTTAATGCTTTACTTAACATTGAAAAGTTTTTTACCATTACTGTTTTTTCTCCAACTTGTGTAGTAAACAGTTCTCCTTCTACACCAATAATGTCTCCTAGGTCTAATAGCTTTTTAAAAACATCATTATATAAAGATTTATCATCTCCAGTACATATTTCATCTCTATTAAAGTAGAGTTGTATGCGTCCTTCAGAATCTTGTAATTGAGCAAAAGAAGCTTTTCCTTGTATGTTAATTGCCATCAATCTTCCAGCAATAACAACCTGTTTACCATCCTTAAATTCCTGTTTTATCTTTTTAGAAGTATCAGTAACTGGATATAAATCGGCTGGATATGGATTGATTCCCATATCTCGAAGCTTTGCTAGCTTTTCTCTACGTACGAGCTCTTGCTCAGATAATTGTGACATAATTAATTTTGTTTAAGCCAGCAAAGATAATGGCTTTGTAACAAAACACAATAATTTGCGTCCTATTAATACATCATCAATCATTAAATTTTATATTATGAGTGTCTGGAGAGTTATCCTTTCAATTATTTGTCCGCCTTTAGCAGTATTAGATAAAGGCTGCGGTTCTATAGTAATCACTTTTTTATTATGGCTTTGCGGCTGGGTTCCTGGAGTTATTGCTGCATTAGTGATTTTAAATAATCCTAAGAAGTAAAGAGGTAATGTTTAGTCTAAGTTTGCGGTAAGAAATCTCGAGTAAACTTTAAGAATATTCACATAAAAGTGTCTTTTTCTTTATAAAAAAGCTCGATAATGCTGTTGTTTTGAGTGATTTTTGAAGGTTTAAAAAATTATATCGAGAAGTAATTTAAAAAGTTCTCGATACATTTAGTTTCTATAAAAAACCGAAACTAAAACACTTGAATAGACAATAGTTTCAATCCTATTTTTATTGTAATTTTGTAGTCTTATGAATAAAAAAATTGCAATACAAGATTTAGGTTCTAAAGATTTTAAAGACACTTGGGATTATCAAGAAGAATTATTTAAAGGTATTATAGATACTAAAATTAAGAATAGAAGAGAAGATACTGGTTTAGAAACCAATAACTATTTCTTATTTGTAGAGCATCCTCACGTATATACTTTAGGAAAAAGTGGAGATGTGTCTAATTTATTGTTAGATGAAAAACAGCTTACCGAAAAAGGCGCAACGTTCTATAAAATAAATAGAGGTGGAGATATTACCTATCATGGACCTGGACAAATTGTTGGTTATCCTATTTTGGATTTAGATAATTTTTTTACAGACATACATAAATATTTGCGTTTTTTAGAAGAAATGATAATTCTTACACTTAATGAGTATGGATTAAAAGCAGAACGTTCTCCTGGTGAAACTGGTGTTTGGCTAGATGTTGGAACTCCATTTGCTAGAAAAATTTGCGCTTTGGGAGTTCGCGCTAGTCGTTGGGTAACTATGCATGGTTTTGCATTAAATGTGAACGCTAATTTAGGTTATTTTGATAATATTATTCCTTGTGGTATTCGTGGAAAAGCAGTGACTTCACTTAACGTAGAATTAGGTAAAAAAGAAGTTGATGAAGCTGAAGTGAAAAATAAATTATTGAAACATTTTACAATACTTTTTGAGGCAGAATTTGTTAGTGGTTAATTTAGCTTTCGAAGCTAATAGAACGTTTTTGGATATAGTTAGTTGCACGTTTAAGCAACCAATTTAATAAATAAATAACGTATAGAAAATACATGATGATTTTCTTAAGTAAGTGAGAAGTAAGTAATTTGTTTTTATATTATTAAATGGTCATATTAAAATTTAATAGTGCAAGTCGTTTATTATTTATAAGTGTGGTTAATTATAAAATAACAATTTCGACACGCCTGTTCTTCATTCTTTCATTTTTGATTTTATTAGAATATTTTGGCTTACTACCTCCAAATCCAGTAGTTTTAATTCTTTTTGCTTTAATACCTCTACTTATTAAATAACTTTTAATTTGTTTAGCTCTATCAATTGATAGTGTTAATAAACGGTTTGCATTTGAATTTACAGATTTATCTGTATGTCCTTCTATTAGAATTTTTAAGCTAGTATTATCTTTCATTGCTCTGAGTAAATTATTTAAATCCGGCAATGATTCTTTCAAAAAAGTAGCTTTACCACGAACAAATAATATGTTTTTAAGCTCAATTCTATTTCCTTTTTTTAAAGCATACATTTCTAAATTTTTATTACCAGAAGATAAACTGTCGCTAACAATTACCTCAGAAATATAACCTTTCTTCTTAGCGGTTATAACTAGTTTTTCAGTAGTTCTAAACGGAGACTCAAAACTACCATCTGTGTTAGATATTGAATACGAGATGTCTTTTAGTTCTAGCTGACTCTCTGCTGGTCTTATTTCTATTTTTACATCTGTAAGTGGCACTCCATCTGCTACTGTTTTACCTTTTATTAGCTTAGATCCTAATGGGGCTATTTCCCCTTCTATTTCCGCATAATAAATATCTAAATCTTTCCCTGTTTTTCTGTTAGATGAGAAATAAATTCGCTTTCCGTCAGCAGTTACATAAGGATCTTTACTTTTTCTGTTAGGTAAATTAATGGGAGATGGTAATTTTACAGGTTTAGACCATTTCTTCCATGTATCGTCTAGCCTTCTACTAAAGAAAATATGACTAACGTTATCATTGATCTTTCTCCTAAAATAAAGTGTTTTTAAGTCGGCAGCTAAGAAAGGGCTCCCTTCATCTTGTGATGTATTGATATCCATTCCTATATTTTCAGCATAACTGAACAGGTTATTCTCCTTTCTAAAACTAATATAAATATCTCCTTTACCATGAGTGTCATCTCCTTCAAAACTTGATAACAAGGCATTGTTATTGAGTGTTAGTGTATGGCTGACTTGAAATACATTATGCGACTTTTCTAATTGGATTGAATTTCCACTTAGTTTGTAGGGCAGCGAACCTCCTTTATATGTTAATTCTGGGTATTTTTTTAGTCCATCGCCTTTCCCTCGATTATCTCCAAGTTCATCTACATAGCTAGTATAAATTCTTTTTCCATCAGAAGAAATTCCGATGATAAAATTAGCTTTCCAATCATTTAAAGGATAGTCTTGTTGTGTGGTAAAAGCAGTCCCATATTTTTTGTGTTTTTTCCAAATATAAATATCGGAATCAAAGGTGATTTTATCATTTAATGATTGCTTTTCTCCTGAACGGTTTAAATTATATGTAATTGCATCTTTTCTTTCTTCATCAATTTGCTCACCAAATGATTTGTGCCATTTTTTAAATGCTAGTTTTCGTGCAGCTGGGTTGTCGTTATTTGCTTTTTTTAATTGATTAATTATGAAGTTTGGTAATACATTGTGGTACACTACCTCATTATTTCCATTACTCATATAGGTACTGCTGTTATCAGGATCTCCCTCTCGTAAAAAGAAAAGCGTATAACCATCTCCAGTTAACATTGGGCTATATTCATCGTATTCAGTATTGATATCTTTTACTTCGTTGATTATTATTTCTTTGTTGTTTGATAAGGCTAAGCGTTCTTTTTTAGCATTTTCTTCTGCTATTATTTTATCCTTGTACCATTTTTCGTTTTTAGGAGCAGATACTAATTCTCCAAATTCATTAAAAACCACTGAGCCTTTTTTAGGATTTTGCTTCTGTTTGTATGTGGTTTGTAATACATTAAACTCATTGTCACTTAATGCATTCTCTCTTAAATATTTTTTTCTAGCTATTAGTACTTTTTCATATAAATTAGCAGCATCAATGGTATCATCGTACCATTCTGAAATTGGTTTATTAGGATTACCATACTTTTTTAAATCATCTATAAAACTTGGAAATAAGACAACTTTGCCCGAAGTTTCAAACCTAGCAGTAGCTAAAACAACAGCTTTATCAAATTCAAGATTATAGGCACCATCTATTAATTTAGGGTAAGCTGGGCTTCCTAATGCTATAAATTTTGTATTTGCTTTACGATTGCATTCATTGGGAATAGGAATAATTAAATGTTCTCCTAAGGCGTAATTCCCTTTACTTTCGGCAATAAAAAATACTTGTAGTTCAGCATCTATAAAATTAAATTGTTGCAGTTGTGTATAAAAAGGTGTTGTGGTATAGTTTTTAGTTTTAGACTTTATGTCTTTAACCCATTGTTCTATAACACAACTTTCTTTTAAGTTAATGCTTTTAGATTGAGCAAAAGTAAAAAGGGGAAATAACAGAATTAAAAAACGAAATAAGTTTATCTTATTGTAGTTAGATATTGGTTTCTTTTTTATGAGAGAAGTTCTACACATAGTTAAATTTGATATACAGGTTTGAAAAAAGCGTGAAATTAATAAATTGATTTTATATTATTCTTTTTTTTTGCTTGTAACCAACGTTTATTTTTTGGTTGTGAGATGTTTTATAGTCAAAAAAACGGGTGACTTTGTTGGAAAATGAGAATTACCTAAAGTAATAAACTTTTTATCTATCATTTTTCCAAAATCAAAAACATTATTTAGTGCTGAAAATCTCAAATAAAAGTCCTTAGAATTATATTCATACTGAAGTGCAGCTCCACCATCAAAAAGGGATGCGTTTGTGACGCCGTACTTTTTTGCTATTGTAGCAATTTCTTTTACAGATAATAATCCACCATTGTACGACAAGACACAAATGAAATTTCCGTTTTTAAGAGTGCCCATTAAATTGCGATAAGTTTTTCTTTTCCAGCTTTTTTTATAAGGCGATTTTTCAGAGTTAATATAATTAAACAGTATTCCATTTTTCATAACAGATGGAAATGCTTGACAAGAATAAGAAACAGTTCCTAAGTTTACATTAAATAAAGATTTAGCACCAACTATAGGTTTACCATCAATTACTTTAAAAAAACCTGAAGCATTATTGTTAGTTTTACCAAATCGTTTCTTATCAATAATAATTTCACCTATTGCACTCTCTCCATAAAAATTTGTATTAATAGCAAAGTTTGACTTTGATAATTTTAAAGCTTGGGAAGTATTAATTGAAGCCAAATCATTTTTAATATCTGCAGTTAAACTATAATGATTTTTCGAGTTAAATTCGATGATTATAACCTTATTTGGATTGAAGAAATTTTCAATAGTATGAATAAGGGATTCATTCTTTCTCTTAATTTCAATAGATTGAATATTAGTGTTCTCATTACGAAACATCTCATTCAATACCATCTCATTTTTAGTTTTGTGCAATTCTTTAATTCCATCTGATGTTTGAATCATTAACTCTCCATTGTTTTTAAAAACATATTCAATATTTGATTTCACTCTAAATAGGTGAAAAGTGAAAAGTATTAATGCTAATGTTAAAAAAAGCAATGTTGATAACACTTTATTATTTTTTATATATAGAAAAAAATGATTGCTTATAAGTTTTCTTTTTGCAAAAGAAAAAAGGAGTGACGTAAGAAAAACGCATATAGCAAAACCTAAAATATTATTAAATAGAACAATTGTAATAAAATATGCTATTGATGTAATTAAAATAAGTAATCTATACATATGTTTTTCTTTTAATATTTTACAATTTTCATGTGTGAGGAAAGTTGTGTTTTTCGTCTTCTTGATATACTTTTTTGAAAATTAATTTTCCAGTTTACACATCAAAAACACGAATGGTTTAAGAGTTTTTATATTTTCTTACATTGCCTTTGCCTGTATCAATTTTAACAAAATTATTTTGAATACAAATACCAATAATAAGGATTACAAATTAGTAAAAATGTATGATTATGTATGTAAAAAATTTGAAGAATGCTTACAATTTGAATGCGAACGCTTCAGCAATAATAATAAGCCTAAACTTACAGATCAAGAAATTATAACCATTTATCTATTTGTAATGCAGCATCAAGGGATTTATAAAATGAATAAAATACACCAATTCGCTCATGAATACTTATTGAGTTGGTTTCTAGATTTAGGATCTTTTCAAGCTTTTAATCAGAGAATTAATAGGCTTTCTAATGTGATGAATACTTTTGTGGGTTTACTTTTAACCGAGTTTACTCCAAAGGAATGTTCAAAGGTGTTGAGTGTATTAGTCTCTATGCCTATAATCACTTGCTCAGGAAAACGCTCTGGGAAAGTAGCTCCCGAAATCACAGATAAAGGGTACTGCTCAACAAAGAGCCTGTATTACTATGGAATGAAACTTTATACCTTAGGATTTTGTAACCCAAACAGATTAACACATCCCGAACAAATTATATTTACACCAGCATCTGTAAACGACCTTAGCTTATTTAAAGAGGCTTGGTCTGAAAAAGAAAATCTAATATTCTTTGGAGATAAAATATATAAATCTTCAAGTTTTTTCTCAGCTATGAAAAATAAATTTAATTCAGAAATGTTAACACCTGTAAAGGCTATAAAAGGAATGCCTGATGTTTTAAAAAAATTTGATAAAGCTGCAACCGATTTATATTCAAGAGCTGTATCTAAAATTAGACAACCTATTGAAGCTTTATTCAGTTGGATTATAGAAAAATCAGATATTCAAAAAGCCAGTAAAGTAAGATCTACAAAAGGTCTAAACTTACATGTTTATGGAAGATTAGCTGCTGCTTTTATATCGCTAATATTTAAACCTTGATTCGCATTATTAATAGATACTTTTACAGAAGTAGGTAATAGTGCTAAATTTTGATATTGTGCATAACTGGTATTATGAAAAATAAATAGAATAAATAGCCTCAATATTAATCTCATAGAGTACGCTTTTAAGATATAGTGTTTTTGCAAACACCATGTTTAGTGTGTTTTACACTAGTCTAAGGTCGTCTATTTTTTTTTAAAAAGTCAAATAACAGCATAAGTCTTAAAACTATCCTTCAGCATTAAAAAACACCTTATAATAATACATTTTTTTATCTTCATCAAAACCACGTTCTAAATATTCGCTGGCCGCATCTGGTGCATCGATATCTAGTTTTATTTGTATGTTAGTGTCTAGTTTTATATCTGTTTTAATTTTCTTTTTTTCTTTTTTTACAACAGCTTCTGCAAGATCAAATTGGTTACGGAGTAGTACATTTTGTTCGCCTTCGTATTCCTTTTTAAAATCCTCAAATTGTTGAATGTGTTTTTCTTCGGTAAAGATTTCTTCCTTAAAACGTTCAATGTTTATTATTTCATTTTCTTTAAAATAATCTATTGTTTTTGCTAAAAAAATATTTCGTTCTTGTTCACCATAGCTGGTTTTTAAAATTTCGGTAGAGAATTCGCTACACATATCTAAATAGTTGTGCGTGTGATTATTCATATCATCTGCATACTTAATATTTAGAAACTTGTCTAACCAATATTGCGCATCATAACTATTATTATCTACACTTAAAATAATATTACCTTCCATGTCTTTTTGGTTTAAAATTAAGCAACCTTTATCGACTTTTTTACTGGAGATACCTTTTTGTACTAAAACATCGTAGCTGTTGTTTTCTAAATACGTTTGAAAAAAATTAATCTTATTTTCTATTTTAAAAATACCAATAGCATTTGTTACCATTTCTTTGTATTCTATACCTTCAAAAACAGCAACTAGAACATCTCCAGTTTTTATCTGTGCAGATTCGCTTTGCTCGTACAAATGTTTTACAATGTTTCTAGAGGTTTCTATAAAGGCGTCATCATCTTCAAAAATTTCCTTACTGTAAGCGTTAATTTCATTTAAATCTACATTAGCATGGTGATTAAAACGATAGCTTTGTACAACAGCACCAAAAGGTCTTAGTAAAAAGGGAAGCATAAGTTCGTAGCTGTCTTCGTCAAAATAGACTTCTTTATCAGAAAATGCGTTTTTTGTATCGTTATGTTTATTGCCAACTTTATGAATTATAAATTTTGAAATGCTAGCGCTTTTACGTGTAATCATGTTTAAAAATGTAGTTTTAATTGTTTAATGTAAAGAAATACTGTTTTTAGTTTATTTCATAGAGTAGTATACTGTTACTATCTCCTTTAGTTATAAACTCAATATTTCGATCTTTATCAATATTGTCTAACTCAATAGAAGAGTTTCCGTATACAGGAAAGTTTTCTATTAGTTTTGCTTGGCTATCAAAAAGTAATACTTTTTGTGCTTGTAAGTCTGTTACCGAAATATAAATTTTATCTTTTATATAGAAGATTTTTACTGGAGAATAGTTTCCTAAATCTAGTTCTAGTGTTTTACCTCTAATGTTAAGAATGTTTTCGTTTTGCGATGTCAAAGTTTTTGTAGTTGTAGCAATATTATGGTTTTTAGTTAGGTTAACTGGTTTTGTAGTTATTTCACCTTTTTGATCTATACTTACTATTTTACCATCTACAGTTGTTGTTGTAAAAGTATTATTGTAGTTATAAATACTTTGGTTTGAAAATTCTAATGCTTTAGAAACTTTAACTCGAGTTTCTCCTCTTCTATTTAGTATGTGAATTTTATTATTTGTTTTTATTAAAATATAATCTTTATTACCAATTCTAATGTGCTGTGGTTGATGGTTTATTTTAGCTTTAGCCAAATTAAATTTAAAGCCTTTAACAGTTTTTCCTTTTGCGTCGTATAATAATACAGATGTACCTTGAGTAACTATTAGTCTGTAGTTTTTCTTTTTATCATAATCGAATACAGAAAGCGGTTGCGTTATTTTATCTTTAAATTTTAAAGGGTAACCAGTGACGTCTTTTCCTGTTCTATCTTTAACATAGATTTGGTTTGGTGTTGCAAATGCTAATTGTAATCTTCCGTTTTTGTAAATATCCATTTGTTCAACTTTACCTAAAACAGGACCGTCAAGCTGTTTCTTCCATAAAATATTTCCAATATTAGAAATTAGATATAGTTTATTATTTATATCCTGTACTATAATTTCTTTTTGTTTGGTTCTATGGTTTGTAACAAAATGTGGATTGTTTAAAACATCTGAATCAAGTTTAATATTCAATAATTCTGTAACGGCATTTGCTTCTACATTTACTTTGTTTTTTTTGATGGCTCCATGAAGGTGAGCGTAATGAGTATCGTATACAAATTGCAATGCAGAAACCTTATAATCTTTAAAGCTAGTTTCTAAATTGGTGTTTAAATTTATATCTATTAAATCTTTTAGTTTACTATTGTTTACGATCTGTAAAATTGAAGATTCATTACTCAAGTTCTCTATTATGTTAGAATAATAATCACGGTCACTTAAGGTTGTTTTATTTTGATAATTAGCAATAATATTTTCTAACGCTTCTGTGTTTTTTGCAAAAACAAAAAACTGGTCTATTACACAATAATAATTAGTTTCGTTATAATTAATTAAAGGATAAAAAACGTTACTAAATAGATCTGGATTACTAAAATTATAAATAGGTATCTGCCTAAAAGTTTCAGCCTCGTTTTGTTCGCTTAGTAGTTGGTCCTTAGTAGAAATTACATCTATAGAGTTTAAAACAACAGCTTGGTTTTCTCCAAGATAAATTGTGCCAATTTCAGAAATATTATCAAATAAATTTGTTGTAATTGTGCTGTCTTGTTTTTTATTAAAGAGCTGTAAGTTTGTTTTAATAATTTTAAAATCATTAAATGTGAAACTTAAAAAACCATCACAATTATTTGGTGCAATTTTAGCTAACTCATTAGCTTGAGGTATCGTGTTTTTAAATATGTTAATTAGCTTTTTTGAGGAGTCTGAAGCTTTTGTAATACCATTAAAAAGAATTTTGTCTTGAGAAATAACAGCATCAAAAGAAGTGTAATCGCTAAATTTCTTAAAAGGTAATGCGCTCGAGTTAAATAATGAACGAACCAAAGGGTTATTGCTATTATCTAAAATTACAGAAACAGGTTTGCTTTTATCTATAGTACTTATAATTTTGTCTCTATTTTTGTTGTTACTTTTTTTTAGAACTAAGGCTTCTAAAACTTTACTACTAGAAGCAACAATTGCTATGCTGTCTTTAAAAGTGGTGTGCAAAACATGGTTATCTATAGTTATTTTTTTTGTTGAGATGTTTCCTATTTGTAGTGTTTCAATTTTATGATTAGATAGTGAGTCTATTGCAAATAGATTTGGAATCTGCTTAGTGGTTATAGTAAATTGAAGACTATCATTTTTATCATTTAGAAAAGAAATAATTACTGGATTTTCTGTATTCAAGTAATTTAAATGGTTTAACTTTTTTGAAATGTTTTTAAATACAGAAGCCTTAGAAATATCTTTAATAAAACCATTGTTTTTAAGGTTAGTTTCTAAGCTTTCTATATTGTTAATAGAAACAATAATTGAAGCATTGTCAGGAATAAAATTAAACTCAGACGTGTTCTTGCTTAGGTTGGTATTGCAACTAACTAATAGTAAAAAAAACAATAGAGTAAGACTTAGGTATTTCATTTTTTAATTAAAGTATTTTTGTATATTCAAAATTACAATTCTAATTTTAATTGTTCGGGTAAAAGCTTAAAGCTTTTTCTATGGTATTTTGTAGTTCCAAATTTTTTTATAGCTTCTCTGTGTTCCTTTGTTGGGTAACCTTTGTTTTGTTTCCAGTTATACATAGGGAATTCTTCATGAATTTTAAGCATATATGCATCTCTGTATGTTTTTGCTAAAACAGATGCAGCTGCTATACTTAAAAACTTACTATCTCCTTTTACAATAGTTTTGTGTTGAATATCTGATAATGGTTTAAACCTATTACCATCTACAATTATAAATTCTGGTTTTGGGTTTAATTGTAAAATAGAGGTTTGCATTGCTAAAATAGAGGCGTTTAAAATATTTATTTCATCAATTTTTTCTTCATAGATATGCGTAAATGCAAAAGCGATAGCTTCAGTTTCTATAATTGGTTTTAATAAATCACGTTTAAATTTAGATAGCTGTTTCGAGTCGTTTAAAATAGAGTTTTTAAATTCATTTGGTAAAATTACAGCAGCAGCTGTAACAGGTCCAGCAAGGCAGCCTCTTCCGGCTTCGTCTGTTCCACATTCTAGTTTAAATTTCGAATATTTTAATTTTAGCATTTATATAATTCTTAACAAAAATCGGTATTATTAATTGTAATTATGTGTTTCTAAGTTAATTTGCCAAACAGTTTGAGATATTTCATATTTTTGAAAAAACTTTGAATTTTAACCTGCTTTTATTTTGCAAGGCTAAAAATAGATATCATTTAATGAATAAAATAATTTTTGCATTTTTTTTAATTTGTATTATAAGTGTTTCCAAAGCTCAAACAAGTCCTAAACCTGCAATTGGGCAAGGAGGTAAGGATTTAAATAATTTTTCTGGAGATAGAAACGTTAGAAACGATAGTTTGTCTAGCGGAAGTACCAAGAGCACTAGTACCGAAGGCATAAAAAATTTAGATGCTAAAATTACAGATTATTTAATTATCTCTCATAAAAATGATACGACATATGTAGATACAACATTGACAATTCAAAAAGAATATAAATATAACTACCTTAGAAAAGACGAATTTAATTTAATGCCATTTTCTAATATAGGTCAAACTTACAACACGCTAAGTAACAACTTTGAGAGTGTCTCTCTAATGCCAGAATTTGGAGCTAGAGCAAGGCACTTTAATTATATGGAAATTGAAGATATTAATTATTTTCATGTACCTACACCGTTAACTGAATTAATGTATAAATCTGCTTTTGAACAAGGACAGTTGCTAGATGCTTTTTTTACTGTAAATACATCTAAGCAATTTAATTTTTCTGTAGCTTATAAAGGATTACGTTCTCTTGGTAATTACCAAAATATTTTAACGAGTTCAGGTAACTTTAGATTTACAACAAGTTATAAAACAAAAAACAATAAGTATGTTGCTAATGCCCATTTTGTCTCACAGGATCTTTTAAATCAGGAGAATGGAGGGCTTACTGATGAAAATGTATTGTTTTTTGAATCTGGTGAAGAAGATTTTAACGATAGAGGTGTTCTTGAGGTTAATTTTCAAGATGCTCAAAACATACTAAAAGGTAAAAGGTTCTATATAAACCACACATATAATGTTATTAATAAGGCCGATTCAACTTCTAGAAACAAACTTAATGTAACTCATGTAATGTCTTTAAAAGATAAAAGCTATTTATACGAGCAAGATGCTCAAAGTGATGTTTTCGGAACAAGTTTTAGACCAAGTAATCTTAGAGATCGAGTAACGTTAGAAGAACTGTCCAATCAATTACAGTTAAATTATTCTAGTAATATAATTGGTGATTTACAGTTTAACGCAAGCCATACAAATTACAACTATGGGTATAACAAGTTAGTCGTTTTAAATGGAAATACAATAACGAATAGGCTTAAAGGAGATGTAGTAGCTGTCGGTAGTAAGTATAAAAAAGAAATTAAAGGTTTTAATCTTCTTGGAGAGTTAGGTGTTAATATTTCTGGTGATTTTGGAGGAAGTTTTTTAAAAGCAACAGCGTCTTATAAAATAAATGAAGATTTAAGTATTGCTGCCCAAATTAATCATAATGCAGCTGCTCCAAATTACAATACACAACTATATCAAAGTGATTATGTTAATTATAATTGGAAAAATGAGTTCAATACAGTTAAAACAAAACAATTGTCTTTTAATGTAAAATCTCAAAAGCTTGTAAATCTTACTTTAGATATAACCACTTTAAATGATTATGTATATTTTGCTAAAGACGAAACGTACAATAACGTAAAACCTTTTCAAAATGATGAATCAATCCGTTATGTAAGGTTAAAAGTGAATAAAGAAATAAAATATAGAAATTTTGCTTTTAACAATACAGTAATGTATCAAAACGCAAAAGATGAAAACCAGGTGTTTAATGTCCCGCAAATAATAATAAGAAATACATTGTATTATTCCAATCATGTATTTAAAAAAGCAATGTACCTTCAAACAGGAATTACCCTAAATTATTTTACAGCTTATAATATGAATGCTTACGATCCACTATTAGCTGAGTTTTATACACAAAATGATCAAGAGCTTGGAGGTTTTCCTCGTTTAGACTTTTTTGTCAACGCAAAAATTCGTCAAACAAGAATTTATTTAAAAGCAGAGCATTTTAATGCAGCTTTTACAGGGCGTAATTATTATTCTGCACCAAATACACCATTTAGAGATTTTAAAGTTCGCTTTGGTGTAGTTTGGAATTTCTTTCTTTAAGTTTATCTTTTTAAAATTTTAAACAATTTCTTTATTCTAAATTATGTTCTTTTTAAGTTTCAAGTCTTATTTTTTGATATATATTCGGAGAATTTTTTTAATAGACAATGCTTGTATTTTTTAAAGATTAATTTACTTCATATATATTGCATATATAATAAGGACAAGTTATTTAATTTTATTTGAAA
>NZ_JASJHV010000048.1:0-9511 GCF_037625555.1 Lacinutrix sp. | reverse complement strand
AGTATTTGTTTTTGGAATTTTATATGCATTTAAAACAGAAACTTTTAATAAGCATTTAAAGTGGTTTGCAAATATAAGTGTTGTTATTTTACTCTTAAGTCTTTATAATATATACTTTTGGTACTTATCTCATTTAGGATTTATTATACTTTTCCTTTTTGTTTACTTAATCTTTAAGAAGTATCATTTCCCAAATTTACTAATGCGATTTATTATTTTTACAGGCGGTTTGTCTTACTATTTATTTGCCGTTCACGGATTTTTAAGAAAGCCATGGGTAGGTTTGGCTAATAAATCAGAATCAAATCTTATGAATTATTTGTTTTTAGCACTCTTTTTAATTGTGTCTTATTGTGTAGCAATAGTTGTAAGAAGAATTGAGAAAATGTATTTAGCCATTATAAATAAAAAAAATAAATAGTATTTTTATTTAAGACTTTTTAATATTAAAAGGCTTATTAAAACATTTTTTATTGCTTATCAGTTGTTTAATTAACTTTCTTAAATATAGGTATAAAGTAAGATATTGTATAGCCATATCCTACACCAAAATTCCCACTATCGTAGGTTTTATTAAAACCAGGAATGAAAAGATTTTCAAAGTTTTCTGGATTCTTATTAGTTATTGTGCCTTTTAATTGTGCATTAAAGCCAATAAATAAGTTTTTTAATACTTCTGCTTTAATCCCAATTATTAGTTCTAACCAAGTTGCAGATAAGCCATTAAATTCTTTACTTTCTATGTTAGTGTATTGTGGTTGCCAAAATTGGTTTTCATTATAAACAGTATAGCTATTTCTAGTTTGTGAAAAAGTACTAAAACCTGTTCTAAAACCGCTATATATCATATTATTCATGCCTAACCAATTGGTAAACATATTATAATCTACACCTAACTTTAGATAACTACCGCTTGCAGTAGCGTTTAAAAAATCTGTTGCAGTTGTTTTCTCTTCGTTACCAATCTCTCCAGCAATATATAGTTTTTTGGTAATTCTAAAATCTCCATTTATTTCAAAACCCGAATAGTCTTCTTCTATTGTGGTTCTAAGAAGTTTACTAAAATCTACACCTAAGCGTAATCCATATTTTTGAGTGTATTTTACAGAATCTATTGCTTTAAGTTCTTCCTCTTGAGCACCAATTTGCATACAAGCAAGAAGTATAAAAAAACTAGTGACGTATTGTAAAGTGTATTTTATCTTCATTTATTACAGATTGATTATCATTTTCTGGTACAGCAAATTCCATCCAGTTGTCTCCATCGTCTTCAATAATTATTTCTACATTTTCAAAAATAGTTTTATAGCCACAAGCACGAGAAACATAAATTTCTCTAGTACTATATTCTATATAGATAACATCGTCGTTTCCTGTGATTGTACCATCCTCATTTTCATAATCTTTATAGACACGGTATTTTGTAATTCCTGTTTCTAATTCTTCAATATTTGTTATTAATGGCAAAAGCATTTGGTCTTCTGTAACACTATTATAGTCTGTTAAAACACGTGTTGCATCGTCTGCATCTTCAACACGTAATTTGGTGACATTTTTTGTATTATTACTTAAAATAAGGTCTCTAAATTCTACAACCATCTTTGGAGTAGTAGGTGTGTCTTCATCGCATAAATCATCTCGTTCGCAGCTAAAAGCAATACATATAAGAAGTAGAAGTAGGGTTGCAATTTTTTTCAAATTAAGATTTTATTAAATTAGAAAGAATTTCTGTTGTAATTGGTTCACTTGGTCTATACTGAGAATCCAGAATATAGCAGTTTTCCTTTTTTATCAATTATATTGTAATTTGGACAACCAATAAAATTAAGAACATTCTTTAAAGCTTTATTTTGTTTTTTGTTACAAAATAGTGTTTTCTACTAACTTTATATTCTGCGATTGTAGGTTTCCAAAGTTTTTCTTCCGAAAGATGGCAAATGTATACAAATTCAACCTCTTTACAGAATTTATCATTAAGAAATAGGTGTAGCTTCTTTAAATTCAGAATTACAAGGCGCACACCATGTTGCCCAATTATCTATAAAAATAATCTTACCATTAGCCTTGGTAATAATCTCATCTAAAAAATTGTTTGCAGCATTAGATTTAAATTCTAATAATTCTGCTTCTATAGGGAGAATAGGGTTTTCAAGTAAGTTTTTAATTGTTTCGTATTCATTATTAATTGCATCTTGAAAAGGAGAATTAAAAAAAAGACTGTCTATCAATTTTTTATTATTCTCGTATAATGCTATATCGTTATTACTAAAAGCAACATTTAAAATTTCGTTTACACTAAGTTGTTGTAAAAGTGGATTGTTTTTAGTTTTATTAATAATGAATTTTAAACGTCCATTTGAAAATTCTTTAGCATCATGTTTTCCTTTGTTTTTCTCATTGTATGTAAGGAAATTAAAGGATAGTGTTAGAGAATTAAAATTCTCTATTTTAAAGCATCGTGGTTCTAGCACAAAAGATGTTGAAGTTAGTGATGCATAAATGCATTCATTGTTAAGTACTGTTATTGAAGAATAATTTTAAATAAATAGTGTAAATTACATACTATAAAATATTAAAAATCCCAATGCATATTATAATATATTGGGATTTTTTAGTACTGAAGTTTAGTGTTATTAATTTATCTTAATTCTAATAAAACAATATTTTCTACATGATGTGTTTGCGGAAACATATCTACAGCTTGTGTTTTAGTTACTTTATAAATAGCATCCATTAGCTGTAAATCTCTTGCTTGTGTTGCACTGTTACAACTAACATAAACTATTTTTTGAGGAGCGATATTTAAAATCTGTTTTACAACATCTTTATGCATCCCATCTCTTGGTGGATCTGAAATAATAACATCAGGAGTTCCATGTGTATTAATAAATTGCTCGTTAAAAACGTTTTTCATGTCTCCCACATAAAACTCTACATTATTTATACCATTAAATTCTGCATTTTGTTTAGCAGCAGTAATTGCATCAGGTACAGACTCTACACCAATTACTTTTTTTGCTTGTTTGGCTACAAATTGTGCTATAGTACCAGTTCCAGTATATAAATCGTAAACCAATTCATCTCCTTTTAAATTAGCATACTCACGTGTTAGTTTATATAATTCAAAAGCTTGAGCAGAATTTGTTTGATAAAAAGATTTAGCATTTATTTTAAATTTTAAACCTTCCATTTCCTCGAAAATATGGTCTTCACCTTTGTAGCAAATAACCTCTTGATCGTAAATAGTATCGTTAGCCTTTCCATTAATAACATACTGTAAAGAGGTAATCTGTGGAAATGTCTCAGACACATAATCTAGTAACAATTCACGCTTCGCTTTGTCTTCCTTAAAAAACTGTACCAAAACCATTATATCTCCTGTAGAAGATGTTCTAAGCATCAGGGTGCGCAATAATCCTGTTTGGTTTCTAGTATTAAAAAATTCAAGATCGTTTTCTATTGCAAACAATCTAATAGCATTTCTTATAGCATTAGAAGGGTCTGCTTGTAAATGACATTTCTTAATATCAAGTATTTTGTCCCACATTCCAGGAATATGAAAACCTAACGCATTTCTATCTCCTAAATCTTCATCGCTTTGAATTTCGTCAAGAGTTAACCAACGGCTATCACTAAATGAGAATTCCATTTTATTTCTATAAAAGTACTGTTCAGCAGCTGCTTTTATAGGTGTTATTTCAGGTAATTCTATATGTCCTATTCTAACCAAGTTATTTGTAACTTCTTTTTGCTTGTAAAATAGCTGGAACTCATAGGCCATATCTTGCCATTTACAGCCTCCACAAACACCGTAGTGCTCACAAGCAGGTTCTGCTCTTTTATCACTTAATGTATGGAATGTGGTGGCCTTGCCTTCATAATAAGCTTTTCGCTTTTTAAAAGTTTGTACATCTACAACATCACCAGGTACTGCATTTGGTAGAAAAATCACTTTTCCATCAGGTGCCTTTGCTACCGATTTTCCTTTTGCAGCAGTATCAAAAACTTCTACATTGGTAAATACTTTTTTTCTGTTTTTACTTCTTGCCATAGCTGCAAAAATAATAATAGCAGTAAACAAAATCTATGTAAATTGAATTATCTTTAAAAAACTTCAAAATAAAATGAACCTTTCACCTTTTTCTTCGTCTATAGAGTATGGAAGAAACAATAATTACAAGCCAAATTATAGTATTATAAATCAGGCTCATAGAATTATTTAAAACACATTTAATTGAAAACAGATAAACGTGTAGATGCTAAATTGGTAAAAACTTATCTCTCTGGAGATCAAGAAGCTTTAACTGCTTTGGTAAAAAGATAGCATTTAACATTTTGTAAAAAAGCGTTTTGGATAGTTATAGATGCAGATTTATCTAAAGACATAGCAAAAGAGACTTAGCGAACAATAATAAGTAAACTAGATACCTTAAAAGAGACTTCTAGTTTTGGTAGTTGGGCTTTATGTATTGTGTATTCAAAATCTTTAGACGAGTTACGAAAAACTAATACATTAGATAATCAACAAAAAATATTAGATAAACAACAAGCAGAAATTGAAGATATAGAAGATGAACGCGCTGCATTAAAAATAAAAATTTTAAAAGCAATTAATAAGCTTCCAGAACAGCAAAAAATAGTAATAAAACTATTTTATTTGGAAGACTATTCACTAAAACAAATAAGCAAAACATTAAAAATAACAATTGGAACAGCAAAATCAAGGTTGTTTTATGCTAGAGAAAAATTAAGATTAATACTAAAAAAATAAATTATGAAAAATAAAATGGAAGACATCGACCTATTAATAAAAGAGACTTTATCTCAAGAAGAAGCAAAATTTTATGATGCATTAGAAGAACAAAATGTGCTAGAAATGGTTTTCGGATTATTTAAAGGAAAAAATGCTAGGGTTCTTATTGCAATGAATATTGTTACAGTTGTTTTCTTTGGCTTATTTATTTATTGTGTTATACAATTCTTTGAATCAGAAGCAACTAAAGCGCTCATTAAATGGGGATTAGGAAGTGTTATTTTTTTACTTGGAGTAAGTATGCTTAAGATTTTTGCTTGGCTTCAAATGGATAAAATTCTATTTTAAGAGAGTTAAAACGATTAGAATTACAAGTATCTTCTTTGTCTGGAAAAATTTCATAATAAGATTTTAAGAAGCAAGTAATATTTAGTAATTTGCAAGTCCTAGGGATGATTTCTTTCCCACGCTGAATTTTCGTCACTTCGAAAGGAAAAAGGTAGATAAGGAATGGATATTTTATTCATTATTTAAACGCATTTAAAATGGCTGTATTAGAACAATTAACATCGCAACAAGCGATGGATTTAGAAAAAAAGTATGGAGCACATAACTACCATCCGCTTCCTGTTGTATTAAGTAGAGGAGAAGGAGTTCATGTTTGGGACTTAGAAGGCAAACAATATTACGATTTTCTTTCGGCTTATTCTGCTGTAAACCAAGGGCACTGTCACCCAAAAATTGTTGGAGCAATGACAAGTCAAGCAAAAACATTAACCTTAACCTCTCGTGCATTTTATAACGATATGTTAGGTAAGTTTGAAAAATATGCAACAGAAACTTTTGGTTACGATAAGTTATTACCAATGAATACTGGCGCAGAGGCTGTTGAAACAGCTTTAAAACTATGTAGAAAATGGGCTTACGAAGTAAAAGGTATTAATGAAAATGAAGCTGAAATAGTTGTATGCGAAAATAACTTCCACGGAAGAACAACTACAATTATATCGTTTTCTAACGATCCTGTGGCTAGAAAAAACTTTGGTCCTTACACCAACGGATTTATTAAAATAGAATACAATAATCTTGTAGCTTTAGAAGAAACGCTTTCTGGTAATAAAAATATCGCTGGATTTTTAGTAGAACCTATTCAAGGTGAGGCTGGAGTTTATGTTCCTACCGAAGGTTATTTAGCTAAAGCAAAAGCATTATGCGAAAAATATAACGTTTTATTTATTGCAGATGAAGTACAAACGGGTATTGCAAGAACAGGACGTTTGTTAGCAACTTGTGGTAATTGTACGTGTGCAGATAAGCATTGTTCGGGAACACCAGAAGTTAAAGCAGATATTTTAATTCTTGGTAAAGCATTATCAGGAGGCGCTTATCCGGTTTCAGCGGTATTATCTAATAATGAGATAATGAATGTTATACAACCAGGGAATCACGGTAGTACATTTGGAGGAAATCCTGTTGCTGCTGCAATTGGTATAGCTGCTTTAGAAGTTATTAAAGATGAAAACCTTGCTGAGAATGCTCAGGTTTTAGGAGTGTTATTTAGAGCTGAATTAACTAAGTTTATTGAGACTTCAAACATTGTAAATGGCGTAAGAGGTAAAGGTTTATTAAATGCAATTTTAATTAACGATACAGAAGAGAGCGATACGGCTTGGAATATTTGTATGGCTTTAAGAGATAATGGTTTATTAGCAAAACCTACACATGGAAACATTATACGTTTTGCACCACCTTTAGTAATCACTAAAAAACAATTGTTAGATTGTGTATCTATAATAACAAAAACGTTAAAGCAATTTGAAGCTTAAATACCATAATAAAAATATATTTTTAAAGCAATCTCTAAGGAGGTTGCTTTTTTTATGGCGCAAAAACGGCAAATGGATAATAATCTACATTTCTTAGTATCCAATAAAGGATAATAATTACAAGTATAACTTTTATAACCTTAGAGTTGTTAAGCAAGCTTTTAAATTTTTTTACATAGTATTTTTCTAAGCCGAACAAGACTGCTTTATAAATTAAAATAATTACTAGTAAAACAAGTAAAAGGTTATGTTTTAAACCTGTTAAAATATTTCCTTGTAGTATGTGGTGTAAAGCGCGTTGGCTTCCACAACCAGGACAATGTAAACCTGTAGTACTATAAAAAATACATTTAGAAAAATAGTTACTATTCGAAGGGTTGTATAAAAAATATAACGCTATTATTCCACCAGTAAATAGTAGAATAATAACGCTTAAAACTATATTTTGTATTGTTTTTTTATGCATCTAAAGCTCCTACAGCTGCAAGGAAAACAATAAATATTAAATATAAAACTATTGCTATAACTCCTGTAGAAAGACCAGCAATTCCCCAATTTTTAGCTTTTTTAGAAGATGATTCTGCAAGCTCATAATTACCATCATTATAAGCACTATCTACCTTTGTAGAATATATTATACTTACAATACCCAATGGCATACAGCAAGCAATTGTACTAATTATAGCTAATGCCAAATAGTTGCTTGGTCTTGGAGGTTTATTGTTGTTTACTATTTGTTCCATTTATGTTTAGTTAATTTATCTTTTCAAGATTCATTGGTTATAAAAATAATAATAATAATTATAAAATACGCTATTGCTAAACTTTAATAATTTTATTTATGCTTTAAGTAGTTCTTTAGAATTTAAATTGATAACATAAATTCAAATAATTATTTAAAGAATGAAGTAGTATATTATTCTAATTATAGTTTTTAGAGAAAGTGTGCATTCAAAATATTTATATTTGCTTTTTAAATGAATATGAAAAACAAAAACACAATAAGTTATTTACTTATTTTAATAGGAGGAAGTATTGCTATCTATGCAAATGCAAACGAAGAGCAAAATATCCTTCTGCTTACTATAGGTATTATAACACTAATGGCTGGTTTATATATAATTAATAAATCCTTAGCTAGCAAACCACCAAAAAACGATTATAGAATTAATGATGAGGAAGAATGAGTTTTAAAATAGGTGATTACGTATACGTTTTAGATGAAGCGCTTTCAGGAAAAATTATAAAGATTGTTGGTTCTGAAATTTATATCGAGGATGAAGATAGTTTTGAATTAACTTTTAGTCCTTCAGAAATTGTAAAGAAAGAAGATGATAGCCTAAAAAGACAAGTATTTAGTAGTAAAAGTTTAAATCAAGTACTTTCTGAAAAAGCTTTAGACAAACATAGAAGCGTTCCTAAAGTTAAACCAAAAAAACGCTTTATGCCTACTATGGAAGTAGATTTACATTTACATCAATTGGTAAAGTCTGAAAAACATTTAAGTAGTTATGATAAAAAAATAATCCAGTTGGATACAGCAAAGCATAAGCTGGAGTTTGCAATGCAAAAGAAAATACAGAAAATTGTATTTATTCATGGAGTAGGAAAAGGCACTCTAAAATTAGAATTAGAATATCTCTTTAAGCGTTATAATAACTTAAAATATTATGATGCAGATTATAAAAAATATGGACAAGGTGCGACAGAAGTTTATATTTATCAAAATATAAAGCCACACGATTAAATTAAAGTTTATTCTAAAATTCTGGAGTTACTACTCTTGAGATTGTAGATGATAAAGTACCAAAATCTAAAACATCTTGTGTTAGTACAGACAAAGTAATACCTGTAAGAGTAAGTGTAATTTGAAAACTTTGCTGTATTGTATGCTCTCTATAAGCTGTAGCAGGAACATTGTTAGTTACTACATTGTTTAAATAATCTGGTCCAACTGTATTATTATCAATATCGTTTGCTGGATTTTGATCTTGAGTCTGGCCTTCTTCATTAATTGTTAAAATAGTGTCTCCATCATCATCTGTATCTAGATAATTAGGTATACCATCACCATCTGTATCTTCAGGATTTGTTAATGGATCGTTATCTGTATCCATATCACTAAAATCTGCAAGTTCTGAAGCTGTTAATACATTGTCACCATCATCGTCTGCGTCTAAATAGTTTGGTAAGCCATCACCATCTGTATCATCATTATCTAAATCACCATCACCATCGATATCTTCAAGTTCTGCAGGTATACCATCGTTATCGTCTTCTGTTAAAACAGTTTCAAAAGTAGCAGTAACACTTGAAGCATAATCATTAGTAACACCAAGGTTTGCAGGAGGAATAACACTACAAAATACATCACTTGTAATAGTATTGCTATAAGTTCTATAGTTAAATTGAGTATTTGTAAATACAGGATTAAAATCCACTAAGTTCACCAATAAAGGGTGGTCTAAATCTACTTCTGTTTCAATTAAATCTTCTAATGTAGTATCTACTAATAAAGACAACGATTCGGTTGGTTCTGTTTTAATTTTAAAGCAAACTAATTCACCACAAGTATCAAAGGTTTCATCGAAATCTAATGCTGTTGTAATTATATCACCATCGTCACAATTTGTAAAAAGTAAAGCTAAGGCTAAAAAAGAAAAAATAATTCTCATGTGTTTTTTATTGTTTTTTAATGGCAGATATTGTTTGCTATTAATACTTCTATTTCAAGACAATATTTGTTACAAGCTCGTTTCATATATTTTAGATAATGCAACAAAAATAACAGAATTGAGTAAATGATACTATAGCTTATGGTAATTAATTTTATTTGACTTATTTTTGACACCAATAAATTACTCATTATCCTTTTCAATATAGCTATTTCAAAGGATTATTTGTAAATATTAAAGTTTTCCCAAAAAAATGA
>NZ_JASJHV010000047.1:0-18738 GCF_037625555.1 Lacinutrix sp. | reverse complement strand
TTTTAATTCTTTTTCTTTTTAAGCATAACTTCTAGCCTCTTCTTCTACCTCCTGAAGATCTTGAAGAATCCGATGACCTTGAAGAACCTCTAGTTGAAGAACTTCTGGTTGAAGATCTACTTGGTGAAGATGTTCTAGTACGTGGCGTTGAACTTCTTACTCTTGGCTTAGAACTGTTTGTTCTTGTTCTTGGTGTAGTAGTCCTTACTCTTGGTTTAGTTGTTCTAGGCGTAGAAGTATTACTTCTAGTTCTCACTCTAGGTGTAGCCGTGTTATTTCTTGTTCTAGGAACGGTAGAGGTTCTTGTTCTAGAAGTTGTCTGAGCTCTTCTACCTAAGACAGAATTCCTTCCATATACTCCACCTCTTCTTGAATTGTGATAAGCTAATCTTTTATTACCTGGGAGTCCGTTATTCCATCCAAATCCGTTATTCCATCCCCAATTATTCCATCCATAACCATTATTCCAACCAAATCCATTATTCCAACCAAATCCATTGTTCCAACCAAATCCATTGTTCCAGCCAAATCCATTATTCCATCCAAATCCGTTATTTACATTTATAATAACCTCAGTACTGTTTTCTCCCCAACCAGCATAGCCAGAACTGATATCACTAACTCTGTTAGCTTCATCGGAATACTCACCTTCATAAGAATCTATATCCACAAACACATCATCACTTTCTTGTGATGTCATTTGTAAAGCAGTTTCTTTAAAATAAGATTTGTAGTAGTCGTTATTATCTTGTGAATTCACACTTTCATCTACAACAACTTCTTGAACATTATAGTCATCACTATACACTCCATCAGTATCTTGCCCTACATATTGATATGAACCACAAGAAGTATGTCCTAAGGCAAATAAAACTACTGCGAAAGCTGGTAATTTATTTAATAAGTGTTTTTTTAATTGCATAACTGTTTGTTTTTATTGTTGAACATAACAAAAATAGTTAGTTTTGTCGAACTATTTCTTTTTTTAACATAATTACAATATTTGTGCCAAAACACTATATATGAGCAAAAAACTCACAACAAGAGCAGAAGATTATTCAAAATGGTACAACGAATTAGTCGTAAAGGCTGACTTAGCAGAAAACTCTGCCGTTAGAGGCTGTATGGTAATTAAACCATATGGCTATGCAATTTGGGAAAAAATGCAAGCAGAATTAGATAGAATGTTTAAAGAAACTGGTCATCAAAATGCATATTTTCCACTTTTTGTACCTAAAAGTTTGTTTGAAGCAGAAGAAAAAAACGCTGAAGGGTTTGCAAAAGAATGTGCTGTTGTTACTCATTACAGACTGCAAAATGATCCTGATAACCCAGGAAAACTTTGTGTAGATCCTGAAGCAAAACTAGAAGAAGAGCTTGTTGTTAGACCAACAAGTGAAGCTATTATATGGAACACCTACAAAGGATGGATACAATCTTACAGAGACCTTCCTTTGTTAATTAACCAATGGGCAAATGTTGTGCGTTGGGAGATGCGTACACGCTTATTTTTACGTACTGCAGAATTTCTTTGGCAAGAAGGCCACACAGCGCATGCAACAAAAGCTGAAGCGCTTACAGAAGCAGAAACAATGAATAATATTTATGCTACTTTTGCAGAGAACTTTATGGCAATACCTGTTGTACAAGGATTAAAATCTGAAAGCGAGCGTTTTGCCGGAGCTGACGAAACTTATTGCATTGAGGCACTAATGCAAGACGGTAAAGCATTACAAGCTGGAACTTCTCACTTTCTAGGACAGAATTTCGCAAAAGCTTTTGATGTTAAGTTTACCAACAAAGAAGGTAAACAAGATTATGTTTGGGCAACTTCTTGGGGAGTTTCAACACGATTAATGGGAGCCTTAATAATGACACATAGTGATGATCAAGGCCTAGTACTTCCTCCAAACTTAGCACCAAATCAAGTCGTTATAATACCTATTTACAAAACAGACGAACAACTTGAAAAAATCACAAATATTGTAAATAATATAATTAAAGAACTTCGTTCTAAAGGTGTTACTGTAAAATACGACAATAGAACAACACATCGACCAGGCGCAAAATTTGCTCAACATGAGTTACAAGGTGTTCCACTTCGTATTGCAATAGGAACAAGAGACCTAGAGAATGGTACGGTTGAATTAGCACGAAGAGACACATTAACAAAACAAACAGTACCATTAGAATCTTTAATAAATAAAGTTGAAGGGTTAATGACAGAAATTCAAAAATCACTTTACAACAAAGCTTTAAAATATAGAGATTCACACATAACAGAAGTAGATAACTTTGAAGATTTTAAAAATATTTTAGATAATAAAGGTGGTTTTATTTCTGCACATTGGGACGGAACAGAAGAAACTGAGGACAAAATTAAAGAAATAACCAAAGCAACTATAAGGTGCCTTCCTTTAGAAGGCAAACTTGAAGAAGGTATTTGTGTATATTCTAAAAACCCTTCAAAGCGTAGAGTTTTATTCGCAAAAGCATACTAAATAAAAAATTTAAAAAAAAGTTTATTTAACTATTGCAAGAGTAGAAAATAGTTGTATTTTTGCATCCGCAACGGAAACGTTGTAAAGTTATTTGAAAAGTTTTGCAGGAATAAAAATAAAATTTATATTTGCACACTCTAAACAAATGGCCCGTTCGTCTATCGGCTAGGACGCATGGTTTTCATCCATGTAAGAGGGGTTCGATTCCCCTACGGGCTACAATTTTTTAATAAAGAAAAAATAAACAAATGGCAAATCATAAGTCAGCATTAAAAAGAATTAGAAGTAACGAATCTAAGCGTTTAAGAAATAAGTATCAGCATAAAACAACTCGTAATGCTATAAAAAAATTACGTGAGTTAACTGACAAGAAGGAAGCTGAAGCTTTTTTACCTTCAGTATTTTCTATGCTAGACAGATTAGCAAAGAAAAATGTTATACACGCTAACAAATCAGCTAACTTAAAATCTGGTTTAGCTAAGCACGTTTCTGCAATATAATTAAGATTTGTTTCACAGAATACTAAGCCTATTGATTTTATCGATAGGCTTTTTTATTTAGCATTAAATAAAAAAGACAATTGATTTTATTAATAAATTAATAAAAAAGGTTGAACTTGATTTCAAAAAAATTAAATTTGTAAATATTAAAATTAACTACTCACTTAATCTTTACCATTGAAAAATACTAAAGCAATTAAATTAATAAACAAGATTCTTAAAGATCTTGACTCTACAGGAATTAATAATAAAACTCTTACAGACGATATTAAAGAATTAAGAGCATATGCTATTGAAGAACAAATACCGTTATTAGTAAAAGTACTTAGATATACTTGTGAACATATTGAAGAGAATAACTCGTTTCTTATTCCAATTCTTATTGATGAACCTATAGATGAAGATGAAGAAACTGCAGAAGAAATTAATGAAGATTCACCTGTAGAAAGTCTTAAATACCTAATAGCGCTTTCAAAAAATCTTGAAAACAAAGGAAATATTGATGACTTAAAGGAATATAAAGCATTGTTAATTGCCTATTAATATTATAAAATTTACAAAAAAAAGCCTTAACTTAATAAGTCAAGGCTTTTTTTTTGAATAAATAATTATTTAACCATTCATAGAAATTAAAAACTCCTCGTTATTTCTAGTCTGTTTGAAACGATCGTTTATAAACTCCATAGCTTCTACAGGATTCATATCTGCAAGATACTTACGCATAACCCACATTCTTTGAATAGTTGTTGCATCTAATAAAATATCGTCACGTCGAGTACTTGAAGATGTTAAATCGATAGCTGGGAATATACGACGATTAGAGATCTTACGATCTAACTGAAGTTCCATATTTCCAGTTCCTTTAAATTCTTCAAAAATAACTTCGTCCATTTTAGAACCTGTCTCAGTTAAGGCAGTAGCAATAATAGTAAGCGAACCTCCATTTTCTATGTTACGTGCTGCTCCAAAGAAACGCTTTGGTTTATGAAGCGCATTTGCATCTACACCACCTGAAAGAATTTTTCCTGATGCTGGCTGAACAGAATTATATGCTCTTGCCAAACGTGTTATAGAATCTAATAGGATTACTACATCGTGTCCACATTCTACTAAACGTTTTGCTTTTTCTAAAACAATGTTTGCAATTTTCACATGCTCATGAGCTTCTTTATCGAAGGTTGAAGCAATTACTTCTCCACGAACGTTACGTTGCATATCTGTTACTTCTTCTGGACGCTCATCGATTAGTAATATAATTTGATAGACTTCTGGATGGTTTGCAGCTATTGCATTTGCAACATCTTTAAGCAACATAGTTTTACCTGTTTTTGGCTGCGAAACAATCATACCACGTTGTCCTTTACCAATAGGCGCAAATAAATCCATGATACGAGTAGAAATAGTACTTTGTCTTTCTGCTATGTTGAATTTTTCTTGAGGAAATAGTGGGGTTAAGTGCTCAAAAGAAACACGATCTCTAACAACATCTGGACTCTGGCCATTAATTTTATTAACTCTAATAAGTGGAAAATACTTTTCTCCTTCTTTTGGAGGTCTAACATTACCTAATACAGTATCTCCAACTTTTAGTCCAAATAAACGAATTTGTGATTGTGACACATAAATATCATCAGGTGATGATAAATAATTATAATCTGAAGAACGTAAGAATCCATATCCATCTTGCATTACATCTAAAACACCTTCACTTTCTATTATTGCATCAAATTCGAAATCTGGCTCACGATAACGGTTTCTAGTATCACTATTCCCATGTGTGTTACCGTTTTTACCTTGATTTCTAGTTTGGTTTTTCTTTGGGTTATTTTGACGGCTTTGAGGATTATCTTTTTTATCGTCTTTTTTTATTTTGATGATTATGAACAGGCTTCTTGTGCTGTGGCTTTGGCTGTTGAGCTTTAGCTGGAGTTTTCACTTGTTTATTATCGTCCTTTTTTTCTTTTACTTCTGAAGCGTCCTTAACACCTTCTTCCTTAAAGGAAATTGTTTCTTGCTGAGCTTTTTGAGGAGACTTTTTTTCTGTTTTTGGACGTGGATTAGGCTTATTAGGCACTTTACGCTGTACACGTTCCCTTTTTGGCTTAGGTTCTTCTGGGATATCTACTTTTACTACTTCTACAGCTTTTGGATTTGCTGCTTGTTTATCTAATATTTGGTAAACTAAGTCTAATTTTTTTAGTGAACGAAACTTTGGAATGCTTAACTTCTTAGCCATTTCCTGTAACTCAGGAAGTTTCATTTCTTTTAATTGTGAGATTTCAAACATGAATTGTTTAATTAAATATTTTTAGAAAAATATGTTGTTGATAATTTCCGAAGAGAAATATAAAGTGTTTATGAAGAATTAACGTATTGCTAATGTATATGTTGCAAAGCGCTTATGCAATTATACGACTTTATTTTAAGTTTTTAGTTAAAATTTCCAAAAGAAGTTATATTTTTGAACCAGAAATTATTCGATTAAAATAAATGATACAACGTATACAATCTGTCTATTTACTGCTTGCAGCTGGAATTTCGGCAGGATTGATTTTTGTATTCCATTTATGGATAACTAATGAAGATGTAAAAATCTTTGCAATAGATGAACTTTTATATTTTGGGCTCTTTTTAGGGTCTTCATTTTTGTCTTTGTTATCTTTATTTATGTTCAAAAACAGGAAGTTACAATTTGTATTGGGACGCCTTAACATGATATTAAACTTTATTTTACTAGGATTTTTTGTATATCAATCTCTAAATGTATCTGGAGAAGCTTTAGTTTCTGAGAAAGGTATTGGGATTTTTCTTCCAATTCTGTCTATTGTTTTGTTGGCTTTGGCTAATAATGCGATTAAAAAGGATGAAGATCTCGTAAAATCTGTAGATAGGTTACGATAAACCTAACATCTTAGTAGTATTAGTGCGTGAGCCCAAGGTGAAGATTTTGGGCTTTTTTATTTAATAACGTTTTGGGAATTCTATTACTTCTAAGTTATCAATTTTACTACCATCTATTGTAAACCTCAACATAGTTCTTACTTTATGAAAACCATGTTTTCCAACTGCACCAGGATTCATATGTATTAAATTTAGTTTTTTATCTGGCATTACTTTTAAAATATGTGAATGACCACAAATAAAAATACGTGGCGGATTTCTATATATTTCTTCTCTTATTCTAACATTATATTTATTTGGATAACCTCCAATATGTGTAATCCAAACCTCTACATCTTCGCACATAAAACGATTATTCTCTGGGAATTCTAGCCTAACTTTATCGCCATCAATATTTCCATAGACACCTTTTATTGGTTTTAGTTTAGCAATAGCATCTGTTACTTTTAAATCTCCAATATCTCCAGCATGCCAAACCTCATCTGCTTGTTTAACATGTTTTAAAATAGTATCGTCAATATAGCCATGTGTGTCTGAGAGTAAAAGTATTTTTTTCATTTATTGCAAACTTAGTTCAGCGCTTATTGTTTCCGCGAAAGCGAAAATAGTTTTATTATTATTTAAGATTTCTTTAGGAAGAAAAACAATTACCTTTGTTCCTTCAGATAAACAAAAATACAAGATTCTTTGCGATATTTTATAGAACTCTCATATAACGGAAAAGCATATCATGGTTGGCAAATACAACCTAATGCAATTTCTGTACAAGAGGTTTTAGAAAAAAGCCTCTCTACTCTATTAAAAGAACCTATTACTACTATGGGTGCAGGAAGAACAGATGCTGGAGTGCATGCAAAACAACTTTTTGCGCATTTTAATACAGAGGTCTCTTTCAACATCCCAAAAATTATATATAAATTAAATTCGTTCTTACCTGAAGATATTTCTATTCAAAATATCTTTAGAGTTAAAGCTGATGTACACGCTAGGTTTCATGCCACAAGCAGAGAATATTTATACAGAATTGCTTTAGAAAAAAACCCGTTTAATACAGAGCAAGCTTTTTTATTAAAGCCTAAATTAGATATCGAAAAACTTCACGAAGCAACCAAAATTTTATTAAACTATAAAGATTTTCAATGCTTTTCTAAAAGTAATACAGACGTAAAAACATATAATTGCAACATAATGAAGGCTGAATGGCAAATTGTAAAAAACGAACTACAGTTTACAATAAAGGCAGACCGATTTATAAGAAATATGGTTCGTGCAATTGTTGGCACACTTATTAATATTGGAATTGGTAAGATTGAAGTGGAAACACTTCATGATATTATTAAATCTAAAAACAGAAGCGAAGCAGGGTTTTCTGTTCCAGCTCATGCATTATATTTAACAGCAATTGAATATCCTGAAACAATAAAATTAAACTTTGAATAATAAAAAAGAAAACATATTCGACATTACATTGTTTAAACGTTTGTTTGAATACACAAAACCTTATAAGACCGTTTTTTACAGTGTACTTCTATCTGTTTTAATTATTGGTGGCCTAAGTATTGCAACACCTAAACTTTTGCAAATAGCTATAGACGATAATATTAAAGCTTTACAAGAGGAAGGGTTTTTATACTTAATAATATTGATGATTGTTTTGCTTTTATTGCAAACCATATTTCAATTTTTCTTTCAGTTTTATGCAGCATGGTTAGGACAAAATATTGTTCAAGACGTTCGTGTATTACTATTTAACCACATGTTAAAGTTCAAGATGAAGTATTACGACAATTCTTCGGTTGGAACATTAATAACACGAGCTGTAACAGATATGGAACGTATTGCAGATATTTTTGGGCAAGGCTTGTTTATGATTATGCGCGATTTAATGGTCATGCTAGTAATCTCTGTATTCATGATGTACACTAACTTTAAGTTGAGTTTAATTGTTTTTGTTACCATGCCAATTGTTTTATATGCAACTAAAATTTTTCAACGTTACATGAAAAAGGCTTTCGAGGAAGTAAGAACTGAGGTTTCTAATCTTAATTCGTTTGTTCAAGAACGTGTTACTGGAATGAAAATTCTACAACTATTTACAAGAGAAGCTACAGAAAACAAAAACTTTATAGCAATAAACGAACGCCATAAAAAAGGTTGGCTAAAAACAATTTTATATAACTCTATTTTCTTTCCTATTGCAGATTTTCTTGCTGGTATTACTTCTGGATTAGTTGTTTATTTTGGTGGTTTAATGGTTGTGGTTTCTGGCACAGCAAGTGAAGGAGATTTATTTATGTTTATTATGATGATTCCAATGCTATTTAGACCGTTAAGACAAATTGCAGATAAGTTTAACACCTTACAAATGGGAATGGTTGCTGCCAAACGTGTGTTTAAAATTATTGACACAACCTCACAAATTGATGATACAGGAACTATTGTAGCCTCTAACTTTAAAGGTGCTATTAATTTTAATAACGTTCACTTTAGTTATGTTGAGAACGAAGAAGTGTTAAAAGGTATTTCTCTTGATGTAAAAGCAGGAGAAACAGTAGCTATTGTTGGATCAACAGGTGCAGGAAAATCAACAATTATAAATTTATTAAATCGTTTTTACGAGATTAATAGTGGTGAAATTTTAGTTGACAACGTTGATATTAAAACAGTAACTCTAGCCTCCCTAAGAAGCCAAATTGCAGTTGTTTTACAAGATGTGTTTTTATTTGCAGATACTATTATGGCAAACATTACACTTAATCATCCAAACATATCTGAAGCACAAGTAATACAAGCTGCAAAAGATATTGGTATTCACGACTTTATTTCCAGCTTACCAAACGGTTATAATTACAATGTAAAAGAACGTGGTGCTATGTTAAGTTCTGGGCAAAGACAATTAATTTCTTTTTTAAGAGCTTATGTTACCAATCCTAGTATTTTAATATTAGATGAAGCGACCTCTTCTGTAGATTCTTACTCTGAGCAATTGATACAAAATGCTACAGACAAAATTACTAAAGGCAGAACTTCTATAGTTATTGCGCACAGATTAGCCACTATACAGCAAGCAGATAAAATTATTGTTATGGATACTGGTGAAATTGTAGAGCAAGGCACTCACGAAGAGTTACTTAAAAAGAAAGATGGTTATTACAGAAACCTGTATGAGGTACAATTTTTAAAAGCTGATGTGGCTTAAATAATAAAATTAAGAAGGCAAACCTTTAATAATAATCACAAATAAAAATCCTACAATTATTATTGTAAAAAAATGCAAACAAAAAGCATTAAAAATAAGAATGTTTTCCAAATTATTCTTTTAAAATTTAAACTAAGAATCCGTTTAAAAACATAAGCCGTATAGATTACTTGTAATACCAACATTACCATTGCTACTAAACTAAACTGTACTCCGGCAAGCATACAAAAAACAATAATAACAGAGCTTAAAATAGAAAAATGAGCTGCTGTATACATGTTAAGTACTAAATGCTCTGTGAAATTATATTTTTTAATATTTTAAAAAGTAATCTTAGACATTAATGCATATAAAGGAACCATTAACATAAATATAATAGATTGAAACTCTTGCACGAAATTCACATAACCTTCAATACTTTTTTCATCTCCAGACCTAGCAAGCGAACTCATATCCATTAATTCAGGATAAAACTTATTCTGAAAATAAAGTTGAAAGCCACTTAATGTTATCGCAATTGCAAAATAACTTATTACATTAACATATTTTTTTCTTGTTCCTCCAATATAGCTTGAAATAACGTCTTCTGGCTTAGTAAATAAATGTAAAAAAGTTCTTAAAATTGATTATCGTAGTTTAGGTAACGGTATGCAAAATCCTCAAAAAGATTTCGCATCGTTAATCTGTTTTTAATCACTTTCGCACCACAACCATTACAGAAGTTTATTTGTTGTGGTAATAACCGTTTACAATTTTTACAAACCATTAAATTAAATCTTCTTTTATAAGTGCTATCAATTCTGTGGAATCTTTAAAATCGACAAAAGTTCCATTTCTAAAACAAGAGATTTGTCCTGTTTCCTCGCTAACTGTTATTGCTATAGCATCAGTTTTTTCTGTTATGCCAACTGCTGCTCTGTGTCTTAATCCAAAACGCTGAGGAATGGTTTTTTCATTATTTACAGGTAAAATTACTCGCGTTGCTTTTACTATATTATTTTCTATAATAATTGCACCATCGTGAAGCGGACTGTTTTTAAAAAAAATACTCTCGATAATAGGTTGGGTAACCTTAATATTCATCTCGTCTCCTGTGGTTACTAAGAAATCTAGATTGTTTTCACGTTCTAAAACTATTAAGGCTCCTGTTTTTGTTGTTGCCATCTTGTTACAAGCTGCAATAATAACATCTATATCTGTGGACGATGCAGAAACACCATCTATTTTAAGGAATTTAATATGCTTAAAAAAACCGCGTTTACTAGCGAAATTTGTTGAACCAATCATTAACAAAAATTTTCTAACTTCTTGCTGAAAAACAACGATTAATGCTATAAAACCAACGCTAATAAAGCCACCAAGAATTTTTGTTAGCAGCACCATTTGAAGCGCTTCTACTATTAAATAGATAAAGTAAATAAACACAATACCAAGAAAAATATTAATAGCTACTGTACCTCTTACTAATCTATATACATAGAATAAAAGTAAGGCAACTAAGAAGACATCTATATAGTCTTTAATACCGAAGTTTAATATGGTGTCGAAAATTTCCAATAGAAAATGGTTTTTGTAAATTTAGTGAAATTGAGTTAATAAATGTATTCTGTATCTGAAATAACAATAGCTGTATCCTTTATCGAAGAAACAATGGATTTATGTTTAATATATTCTTGAAAAGTAAAATTTTTATTGAACCAAAATTCTAAATTAAATCCGTCAAATTTACTTTCATTTATAAAAGAAAGTAAATTTTCTGATAACTCATCAATTTTAAAAACTTCATTATTAAAATGAATATCTCCATATTCTGAAATAATAATTGAAAGAGAAAATTTCACATGTGTTCCACCATAACCTTGGTAAAACTCCTTTGATTTAAGCTTCTCTAAATTTATAGAATCTTTATCAAAAGAATGATTTTTATAAACCACATCAGTAAAATCCAAAAAACCTAAATTTTTAATACTAGTATCGTTACAAGTATAATAATTACGTGCACTTTTATTTTTATGATCAGAATTTTTTTTTTCTTATAGCATCATTATTGATGGAATAACTTGTTTTAACTTTAAACGCTTGTCTATATTAACCATCCAATTGGTCGAGATTATTAGATTTCCTCTAATTAACTCTAAGCTATCTGGTTTCGTTTCATCGTAAAAAAGATACGCGGGAGAGACATCAAAAATCTCTGTAATTTTAGCATTTTGAATTTCAGGAAGTAAAACAGATTTCTGCTTTCCACAAGAAGTTAAAACCATTAAAAAAGTAATAAAAAACAATTGTCTCATTTAATTAAATTTGTTAAAAAGTGTAACGCATTCAATAGCTTCTTTAACATCGTGAACTCTTAAAATTTTGGCTCCTTTTTGCAAAGCTATCATATTTAAGGCTGTTGTACCGTTTAAAGCTTGAGCTGGTGAAGTTTTTAATGTTTTATAAATCATGGATTTTTTAGACAGTCCTGCAAGTAAAGGTAATTCTGTTATTTTAAAGCCTTCTAATTGGTTTAATAGTTCGAAATTTTGCTCTAAAGTCTTTGCAAAGCCAAAACCAGGATCAATAACTATATCTTTAATACCTAGAGCTCTAGCCTGGTTTACTCTTTTAGAAAAGTAAAACAAAATATCTTTTAAAATGTTATTGTAAACAGTGTGTTCTTGCATTGTTTGCGGTGTGCCTCGCATATGCATCATAATATATGGTACATTGAGTTTTGCAACAGTTTCTAACATCTTTTCATCTAAATGTCCTGCAGAAATATCATTTACTAAAGCTGCTCCTTTTTCTATACATTGTTTTGCAACTTCTGCTCTAAATGTATCTACAGAAATAATGATGCCTGGAAATTGTTTAATCAATAATTGCATAATAGGAAGTATTCTTCTTAGCTCTTCATCTCGAGATACTTCTTTTGCATTTGGCTTAGAACTGTAGGCGCCAACATCTATAAAAGTGGCTCCTTGGTCAAGCATTTTTTCTACTTGATTAATAGTATTTGACTCGTCTTTATAAAATCCACCATCATAAAAAGAATCTGGAGTAATATTAAGTACACCCATAACTTTAGGTGTTGATAGATCTATAAGTTTACCGTTACAATTGATGGTCATTTATACTTTTAAGTTTGTTGTTTACAACACATTTAAAAACTAAAAACGTGAAACCTTGAATTTTACACAATTTTATGCGAAATTTACGGAAAATTTGAATCAATTTATGCAAGATACTTCAAAACAATATGACGCAGTTATAGAAACCTGTCGCAGTCTGTTTATAAATAAAATGAGTGACTACGGAAGTGCATGGCGTATTTTAAGATTACCATCGCTTACAGATCAAATTTTTATTAAAGCGCAACGCATAAGAAGTTTACAACAAAACGATATTAGAAAAGTAGACGAAGGCCAACAAAGTGAGTTTATAGGTATTATAAATTATTCTATTATGGCTCTTATACAATTAGAAAAAGGTATTGTTGAGCAATCAGATTTATCTACTGAAGACGCAACAGTTTTATATGATGATAAAGTAGCAATAACTAAACAATTAATGGAAGACAAAAACCATGATTATGGTGAAGCATGGCGAGACATGCGTGTGAGCTCTCTAACAGATTTAATTTTACAAAAACTATTAAGAGTAAAACAAATTGAAGATAATGCAGGTAAAACTATTGTAAGCGAAGGTATTGATGCTAATTATCAAGACATGATTAATTATGCTATTTTCGCTATGATTCATTTATCAGACTCAAATTCTAAATAATATTATGAAATACTTAGTACACATTTGCAGAATACTTGTTGGAGGATTATTTATTTTTTCAGGACTAATAAAACTTAACGATCCCTTAGGTTTCTCTTACAAACTACAAGAATACTTTAGTGAAGAAGTTTTAAACTTACCTTTTCTAGATGATTACGCACTTGGTATTTCTTTATTTGTGGTCGTTCTAGAAGTTGTATTAGGCGTTTTTTTATTAATTGGTTACAAAAAGAAATTTACTGTTTGGCTGCTTTTAGCCATGATAGTTTTCTTCACATTCCTAACGTTTTACGCTGCTTTCTTCGAAGTGGTAAAAGATTGCGGTTGCTTTGGTGATTTCTTAAAATTAAAACCTTGGGAGAGTTTCTGGAAAGATATGATTTTACTCATACTTATATTAGCATTAGTATTAGGTATAAAGCACATTAAACCCATATTTAGTAAATTTCCAACTACTATTTTAGCGTTACTAGGCTTTATTGTTAGTTTCTGGTTTGGTTACCACGTTTTAATGCACTTACCAACTTGGGATTTTAGAGCTTATGCTGTAGGCAAGAATATTGCTGAAGGTATGGTTGTGCCAGAAGATGCACCAAAAGCAATACAAGAATTTACTTGGACTTTTAATGTAGGTGGAGAAAATGTTGAGTTTGTTACCGACGGTAGTTATCCTACTGTAGATGGAGATTATGTTGGTGTAGAAACTGAAATTATTGTAGAAGGTTACGATCCTCCAGTTAAAGATTTCTCTATAGAAACTGATGATGACGATTTTACAGATGTGTTTTTAGCCGAAGAACATCTCGTTATGGTAGTTGCTTACAGTCTTGAAAAAGCTAATGAAGAGGGCATGAAAAACATGAAGAAAATTACAGATAAAGCTATTGAAAATGGGTATACAGTAATTGGTTTATCTGCATCTGGAACTGAAGCTAAACAATATGCTAAAGCGACATATAACTTAAATTTCGATTTCTATTTGTGTGATGAAAAAGCGCTTAAAACAGTAATACGCTCTAATCCAGGGATTTTAAAACTAGAAAAAGGTACTGTTATACAAAAAGAACATTTTAATGATGCTGAAAATCTAGAGCTACCTGTTGTTGAACGTAAACCTAAACCAGAGCTTGAAGTTATAGAAAACATTGTTTACTTTATTAATGAAGAAGAAGTCACAAAAGAAGAGTTTGAAAACATAGATTCTACTACAATTGAAAGCATGGATGTTGTAAAAGAAGGACCTGAATTAGAAATACTTAATTCTGCAACCTCTAATAACTATATAGGAATCATAAAAATCACTTTAAAAGAATAATAAACTGCTAAGCTACTTTCTTAATAAAACATTCTACGCACTACTTACATTATTTGGAGTAGTAACCGTTATTTTCTTTTTATTTAATATCCTACCAGGAGATCCAGCACAAATGATGTTGGGACAAAACGAGGATAATGAGCAACTAGCAATTGTTAAAAAAAAGTATGGATTCGATAAATCTATTGGCACACAGTATCTATATTATTTAAACGACCTCTCTCCTATTTCGTTTCACTCCAACAACACAGACGATTATACGTATTTGAGTGAACAAAAATATGCTGCAGCAAAACTATTTACCGTTAGAAACACAACAAGCGTTTTAAAATTTCCATATTTAAGAGAATCGTATACCAAACAAGGTAAAAAAGTAAGCGCTGTTTTAGCAGAAACGTTACCAAACACTTTTGTTCTTGCAATTTCCGCAATCGCTATTGCTTTGCTATTAGGCATTAGTTTAGGTGTAATTTCAGCATTAAAAAAAGACACATTTTTAGATAAAGCTATACAGATTTTAAGCACTATTGGTATGAGTGTTCCTTCTTTTTTTAGTGCTATTCTATTTGCTTGGTTTTTTGGATTCGTGCTTCATGAATATACTAATTTAGAGATGACAGGTAGTCTATTCGAACTGGACGACTTTGGAGAAAAAGTAAACATAAAATTGAAAAATTTAATACTTCCTGCACTAGTACTAGGTATTAGACCACTCGCAGTAGTTATACAACTCATGCGAAACTCTTTATTAGAAGTTTTTAACCAAGATTACATACGTACTGCAAGAGCAAAAGGCTTAAGCGAATTTCAAATTATTAAAAATCACGTCATAAAAAACGCATTAAATCCAGTAGTAACTGCTATTTCTGGTTGGTTTGCTTCAATGCTAGCAGGAGCAGTTTTTGTAGAATATATATTTGGTTGGAATGGACTAGGAAAAGAAATAGTAAACGCATTAAACACTTTAGATTTACCAGTAATAATGGGTTCTGTGTTAATTATTGCCTTACTCTTTATTATAATCAATATTTTTGTTGATATTATTTACGCTTGGCTAGACCCAAAAGTGGATTTAGAATAAAAGAAGTTTAATTTAAAAAATACCTGCATTCGCAGGCAATGTTATGAGAAAAAATATAGTAGCCGGAAACTGGAAAATGAACAACGATCTGCCTGAAACCGAAGCCCTAATTTCAGACTTACTAAAACAAAAGCAGACCTCTAATGCAGAGGTTATAATTGCTCCAACAGCAGTAAATCTATACCAAGCATTCAATGCAACAAGAAACTCAAACATTGAAGTTGTAGCACAAAACATGCATTTCGCAGAAAACGGAGCATACACAGGAGAAATTAGTGCTGCTATGCTAAAAAGTGTAGGAGTAAATACTGTAATTATTGGACATAGCGAGCGTCGTGCCTATTTTAATGAAACCGATGATCTATTAGCTAAAAAAGTAGATACCGCATTAAAAAACGACTTAAGAGTTATTTTCTGTTTCGGCGAAGAGCTAAACGATAGAAAATCTGGAAACCATGAAACTGTAGTAGAAAACCAAATTAAAAACGCCTTATTTCATAGAGAAGCTTCTGCATTTAAAAATATTATATTGGCTTACGAACCCGTTTGGGCAATTGGCACAGGCGAAACAGCAAGTCCAGAGCAAGCACAAGACATGCACAAGTATATTAGACAAACACTTAACACAAAATATGGTAAAGAAGTCTCACAAGACATGACCATACTTTACGGTGGAAGCGTAAAGCCGGCAAATGCAAAAGAGATTTTTAGCAAACCAGATGTAGATGGAGGATTAATAGGAGGAGCAGCATTAAAAGCCGAAGATTTTTATGCAATAATAAACGCTTTTTAAATAATAATATTTAGAGCGTTACCACAAGGGTCGCGCTTTACATTATATCTTTTTTTGCCATATAAGGCAGCAAAAAAAAGGATGGCACTACAATCGCTAACGCAACTATCTACTAAAAACAAAGACAAACACAATGTCAAATACTATTTATATAGGTTACTACTTTAAAGTAACACCGCTACAACCAGCAACCGAAATTCTAATAGCAGAGCTAGGTTATGCAGGTTTTGAGAGTTTTGTAGAAACCGAAACTGGTGTAACAGCTTACATTCAAAAAGAAGAATGGAAAGAAAACATACTACAAGATATTTACGTTTTATCAAGTGATGAATTCAAAATTTCATATACTTTCGACGAAATTGAGCAAGTTAACTGGAATAGCGAGTGGGAAAAAAACTTTAATCCTATAATTGTAGATAATCTGTGCTCAGTACGCGCACCTTTTCACCAGAAGCCAGATACTCAATACGATATAATTATAGAACCAAAAATGAGTTTTGGTACAGGTCATCATGAAACCACTCACATGATGATTCAGCACATTATGGCAAACGATTTTCAAGGAAAATCTGTATTAGATATGGGTTGTGGAACAGCAGTTTTAGCCATATTAGCAGAAATGAAAGGTGCAAACACAATAGACGCAATAGATATAGATAACTGGTGCTATTTAAATAGTATTGAAAATGCAGAACGCAATAATTGCAACAACATAAGTATTTATGAAGGTGACGCAAGCTTATTAACCAACAAAAAGTACGATACTATAATTGCAAATATTAACCGTAATATACTTTTAAGCGATATTAAAACATACGCCAAATGCCTTAACCCAAATGGCTCACTTTTTTTAAGTGGGTTCTATATAGAAGATATTCCATTTATTGAAAAAGAATGTAATACAAACAGCTTAAAATTAAAAAATAAGTTAAATCGTAATAATTGGGTTGCTTTATATTTCGAAAATTAATATTTTAGTATAAAATAGTGCAAATGAGTACCAAAGAAAAAATACAGGAACAACACGACGTTGAAACATTAGAGAAACCAAACAATGAAATAGTAGTTTATAACGACGAAGTTAACACTTTTGATCATGTTATAGAAACATTAATTAAAGCCTGTAAACACACTCCTGAACAAGCTGAGCAATGCGCAATCTTAGTACACTACAAAGGACAATGCACAGTAAAAACTGGTGAGTTAAAAGAATTAAAACCTATTTGTTCTAAAATACTTCAAGCTGGAATAAATGCAGAAATAATATAAAGTAAACAGAAATAAAAAGTTTTAAGACTGGCGCACTACTCGACAAATATTCTAATTTAAAATAATATCGTTATAAACGAGTTTACAACTTTTTTAAAGTTTGTTAATTTTCAGTATTCATTTATCTATATTTGACTATGTCTAACTCTTGCAATCATAACCAATTATATTAAGTATTATTACTCTATATTTTACTGGCTATTAAAAAAAACATAAATTTAATTTCAATTTATAATAAATGAGAATAACACTACTTCTACTTTTTATAACAAATATTTGTTTGGCTCAAATCCCTGCTTATTATATTGGAGTTGATTTTAATTTAACAGGAGATAATTTAAAATTTGAATTAGAATCTTTAATAACTTCTACGCACACAAACCTTATACCATATACTTCAAGCAATTTAGATACATGGGATGTTTTAAAGCAATCCGATTTAAACCCTAACAATGCGAGTAATGTATTATTAATTTAAGGCTATAATGATGTTGATGCGATTACAAAGAATGACCGAACGAGAGATAAAAATTTATCTTGCCATACTTTTTCTTGTATTGGTCTATGGACTAGAGAACACGTATTTTCTAAATCCAGAGCAAACCCAAGTTTAGACACTTCTTATCCAAGTGCAGGTACAGATTTACATAATTTAAGGGCGGCTGATAGCCAAATGAATAGTTCAAGAAGCAACCGAATGTTTGAAGACTGTATCGGAAATTCTCATATTACAACAAATGGAAACTGGTATGCTGGTGATGAATGGAAAGGTGATATTGCGAGAATTATTATGTACATGTATGTTCGTTACCCAACACAATGTGAAGCCATAAATATTGGAGTTGGGACAACTGATAATTCAGCAGATATGCCTGATGTTTTTTTACAATGGAAGCAGACGACCCAGTTGACATATACGAAGTGAATAGGAATAATAATTTTGAAACTACTCAAGGCAATAGAAATCCATTTATTGACAACCCTTATTTAGCAACAATTATTTGGGGAGGAGATAATGCTGCAAATACATGGAACGTGTTATCTGTAAATGAAAATATTTTAACTACACCAAAAATTTATCCAACCATAGTTAGTGAACGATTATATTATTCAAATTTAACTATAGAAAATATTTCTATTTATAATACTATTGGTCAAAAAATAGACATCACGTTAAATGAAGATTACATTGATGTACAATTTTTAAAGAATGGAATGTACTTTCTTCGGTCAAATAATTATTCTTTTAAGTTTATAAAGAAATGATTGGTTCTGTCGCATCTGCTAAAATTAAGCATCAAGTTTTAAACTAATTTAATTTTTTAAGAAGCTAATGATATAAATGATTTGTAGGTTGAACTTTCAGGGTTCACCAGTTGATTTTTCTTTATCATTCTAACTACTTCTA
>NZ_JASJHV010000046.1:0-31964 GCF_037625555.1 Lacinutrix sp. | reverse complement strand
TTATTCTCTTTGACTTTAAGTAAGCAACCTTCACACACAAACACCCATTCCTTAGGGTTTTTGTATTGCACCCTATACATGGTAGAAAAATCTATTTTGCAGACGTTACAGAGCTTGATTAATCAATACTTTTTTCAAGTGTTAAAAATTAATTAATTAAAGTTTATTAATTCAGTTAACTGATTTATACTAATGTTTATAATTGAACTCAATATTTTTCAATACAAAAAATAACTTCAATTGATTATCAATGATTTACGTTTTCAAGGTACAAATAAGGTACATTACTGCATTAAAAAAAACCTTTCGGGGGTAACCAATAATCAAAGACTAAAGCTATTGGATATAGCATTAAAGCATTCATTACCTAAACAATCCATAAAACAACATATAGTTGAAGACACACCACAAGACATACAAATAACTATTGTAGATAGTAACGGAAATGAAAAGGTAAACAGGAAAAGTTTAGACAACTTTAAGTTCAAAGATTTAGCAGGGTAAACTTAAAACAGACAATGGAAGCTATAAAGTAGAAGCTACTGACTTGACTTTGCCTATTAGTAGAGTGGTTATTCTTTTTCTAAACGCAACGAAAATCCCGTTTGCTTGTTGTAGACGCCCCAGGCTAGGACACTGTAATTGGTGCCCAGGCTGCGGTACCAAGCGTCACTTGAATTGTCCTCAGTGGAACTCCAAAAGATTGCATCGTAACCCTCATTGACGAACGAATCATTGTAGTAACGGAAACCCTCTGGGACCGCGTTGAACTCACTGTCGTTGTTTAAACTTTGGTCGTTGCCTATTGCTCCTGTACCTGCTGAACTGTTCCATCCTGTAATTGATGCCATTGACTTGGCGATTTTGTTTTCTGTGGTAGTGCCATCATAATTATAACTATTTGCTATAAGGTATTCTTCAAGCGTTGTCCACTCGGCATCTGTTGGCACGTGCCAACCTTCTTGTACAAATTCTTTATTTGGTGTGTTAGGGTTTGTATCGTGAATACCTGCTACTGCAAACCAATTATAAAGCCTTGGCTTTGTAGGGTCGTTGTTATAATAACACCAAGCACCTGTTGTAAGGTTTGCCCATTCGCTATCATCTGTAACTTGTGGGATTGGTGTACCATCCCTGTATGTAATATGACAGGCATTTTCAACAGTCCATTCTTGTGTCCCGTAAACAATAGTGGGAATGGGATTACCATCACAATTCAGTAACTCACTGTTATTATTATCATTATTATCATTCGTATCCGAACTATCATCACTACTACAGGCGAAGATGAATAAAGCGGAGAGTAAGAGTAGTTTTTTCATTACATTAAATTTGATTATATCACAAATGTATTAAAATAAATTAACTAATTAAAAGTAGATTTTTAAATTTTAGCTTTTTGTATCTGCTCTATTATTCGCAAATACTTTTTGGTCGGCTTTCCTGCATAAGTCTTTTTAAAGTGTTTTTGGTATAATTGGCTGTAAAGTTCATCTGCCTTTAAATACGCCCCGACTGATTTATCCAATTGCCCGAGAGGAGAAATAAGATATTGTGTAAAGGGAAATTATTAAAAAACATCTCTTTCCATATGGCTTTAGGCTATACCTACATTTTACAGTAAACCCTCAAAAAAGAAAACGTCTTTAAAATCGATATGGGGGGGGTGTTTTGAAAATGATGGTTCGGATTTTTTGGTGTTTTTTGGACTTAAGAATGATTTACCGTACAATAATCGTACAAATATAAAAATAAAAAACCTCAACTATTTGATAAACAAATAATTAAGGTTTTTAATAGTGGAGTCGGAGAGAATCGAACTCTCGTCCAAACAAGTAAGTAAGTAGTTTTCTACACGCTTATTTTCTTCTTAGTTTTTCGAGTTAAAGCTGGTTAGAAACTACCCACTGAAACCTTATCTTCTTAATCTCGAAAAGGCAACAAAGCACTACCTAATCTATCTTGACTTTTACGATATCTCAAATGGAACGCCGTCAATCAAGGCTTTCCGGAGACATAAAGCTTGCTCACCTTGTGAGCCGAGGCTTAATCCTACTATAATTCGGATTAGGCAGCTAAAGCGTAGTTATTCTCGCCGTTTAAAAAGTTGACTTAGCTTTTTACGTGTTTCAAAATCATTACACGACGTGCTTACTAGTTAATTAATCTCGCTGTCAAAACCAGTCGACCCCAAAAATATAATATAGTAATTTTTATGGCGTTACCCTTTTTTTGCTTTTAATGGCAAAAAAAGTGTCAGGCTTTCCGCTATATCTTTTGCAGAAAAATCAAAAGAATGCCGCATCAATCCTTAACGCGCTAACCAAGAAACAGTATTACAAATTTCAAATAAAGCAAAACTACTAAAAATATTGTGTCAAAAGCCATACAAAACACTATTTTTATTTGCGAAACCCTAATTATAAAAGTATTTTAGCAAAACAAATAAGATTCTTCAAAACATGAAATTCGCCATAATTAAAGAACGTAAAAATCCGCCAGATCGTCGTGTGGTTTTTTCACCTCAAGATTTAAAAACATTAAAAGCTAAATTTCCTAAAGCAGAACTGGTTGTAGAAGCTTCAGATATTCGTGTGTTTAAAGATTCAGAATATCAAGAATTGGGCATTGAGGTTTCAGAAAATGTTAAAGATGCAGATGTTATGTTTGGTGTAAAAGAAGTGCCAATAGAATCTTTAATTCCAAATAAAAAATATTTTTTCTTCAGTCATACTATAAAAAAACAACCTTATAATAGAAAGTTACTAAAAGCAATTTTAGAAAAGAATATCGAACTATACGATCACGAAACTATTGTAAAAGAGAATGGCGCAAGGCTTATCGGTTTTGGGCGTTATGCAGGTTTAGTTGGTGCCTATAATGGATTTAGGGCTTTAGGTTTACGAGATAAACTATTTAACTTACCAAAAGTAGAAGCACTTAGAGATTTAGATGCAGTTAAAGCAGAACTCGATAAAATAACACTACCAAATATTAAAATACTATTAACAGGAACAGGTAAAGTAGCAAAAGGCGCAAAAGAAATATTAGACCATTTAAAAATAAAAGAAGTTAGCGACGCTTTATATTTAACATGTGAGTTTACAAAACCAGTATATTGCCTAGCAGATGTTATGGAATATGCAAAACGTATAGATGGTAAAGTAGGCGATAAATTTACTTTTTATAAAGATGCAAAAGGTTACGAAAGTAATTTCATGCCTTACGCAAAAGCTACAGACTTTTTTATTGCTGGTCATTTTTATGGAGATGGCGCACCATATTTATTTACAAGAGCAGACGCCAAACATCCAGAATTTAAAATTAATTTAGTAGCAGATATTTCTTGCGATATCGATGGTCCAATAGCCTCAACCATCAGATCTTCTAGCATTGCAGAGCCTTTTTACGGTTACGATGCTAATACGGAAAAAGAAGTTGATTTCAATGCAAAAGGAGCTATTACTATGATGGCTGTAGATAATTTGCCATGCGAATTACCAAAAGACGCCAGCGAAGGTTTTGGAGACATGTTTCTAAAATATGTTATTCCAGCTTTCTTTAATAACGATGCAGATGGTATTTTAGAACGTGCAAAAATGACTACAAAGAATGGTGAATTTACGCAACGTTTTTCATATCTAAAAGATTATGTAGATGGAAAAGAATAAATTTATTTATATTACAAAAAATAAAATTAAAAATCACACTCACTAAACAACATAATACACTATGAGATTTTTTAGATTAATTGCAATTATATTTTCGATGTTTTTTATTATTTCATGTAATAATGAGCCTATAGATTCTTCTTTTAATTCATTAGACATAATACCAGAGAATTTTTTAGAAAATTTTGGTGCTTCAGAGCAAGCGAATTTTATTGGTAAGATAGTAGATGAAAATAGCCAACCAATTGAAGGTGTATTAATAAATGTAGGTAATACAACAGATCTTACAGATCAAAATGGAGTGTTTTCTATAAACGATGCCTCTGTTTTAGAAAGATTCGCCTATGTAAAAGCAAAAAAAGAAGGCTATATAGATGGTTCTAGAACATTAACACCTAAAGAAGGTGTGAATTTGGTTCAAATTATGTTATTAAATATGGAGCCAACTCAAGTTATTAATACTGGAGAAGAAAGTACAATAAGTTTACCAAATGGGACACAAATAGTTTTTGATGGAAATTTTACGAGTACAATTGGTGTTCCTTATAGTGGTGAAGTAAGTGTTGTAGTGAAACATTTAAGTACAGAAGATGAAAACATAAACATACAAATGCCTGGAACTCTTATCGGTCAAACCACAAATGGTAATTTAAGAGTTTTAGAGACTTATGGTATGCTAGCAGTAGAGTTAATAGGTTCTTCTAATCAAGAATTACAAATAGCAAATGGAAGTACAGCACAAATTACATTTCCTTTAGCGGCAAATGCAGTAAATGCACCACAAATAATACCTTTATGGCATTTTGATGAAGTTAATGGTTATTGGAAAGAAGAAGGTCAGGCTACATTACAAAACAATACTTATGTAGCAAATGTTACTCATTTTTCTTTTTGGAATTGGGATTTTGATATTCCTTCAGTTTACTTATGTATTAATTTGGTAGATACAGCTGGTAATCCATTATCTTATTTACCAATAAACTTATATTCTCCAGCCTTAAATTCTATAGGTACTTATGGATATACTAATGGGCAAGGTTTAGAATGTGGTTTAGTTCCAAGAAATGATCAAATGGTATTGGTAGTACCAAATTATGGGTGTTCTGGAGCTAATTTTTCAACATTAATTGGTCCTTTTAGTACTGATCAAAACATAACTGTAACCGTATCAGAAACTAATATTGTGGATACTAACCTTATTGGTGTTTTTAATAATTGTGATGGCAATCCTATAACAAATGGTTATGTGCAAATAGATTTGTCTTTTAATGGTCAAACTTATGTTTTTCCAATATTAGATGGTTCAGTTTCTTTAAATGTGAATTATTGTAGTTCAGATACTGCTTTTACAATACAATCAGTAGATCTTAATAACAATCAAAGTAGCCAAATCATTTCAGGAAATTTTACAAATCCAATTACAGATTTAGGCACAGAATTATCTTGTGAAAATATTCCAGATGAAATAACTGCCTTAAACGATGGCATGGATGGCATAGAAGTAACATCATCTACAGGCGCAACAGCAGTTGTAAATGTATTTGATAACGATACTTTAAACGGAATTGGCGTAAATGCAAATAGCGTATCAGTAACAGGCGTTAATTTGCCAAATGGTATTTCTTTAAATGCAGACGGCACAGTAGATGTAAACGAAAATATAGCAACAGGAACGTATACATTCGAGTATCAAATCTGTGAAATTGCCTCACCAAACAATTGCGATACAGCAACAGTAACCTTATTTATTACTAATACAGATACAACAACCAATGTTATAAATGCTGTAAACGATGGCATGGATGGTATAGAAGTAACATCATCTTCAGGCGCAACAGCAGTTGTAAACGTATTTGATAACGATACTTTAAACGGAATTGGCGTAAATGCAAATAGCGTAACAGTAACAGGTGTTAATTTGCCAAATGGCATTGTTTTAAATGTAGATGGAACGGTAGATGTTAACGAAAATATAACAACAGGAACGTATACATTCGAGTATCAAATCTGTGAAATTGCCTCGCCAAACAATTGCGATACAGCAACGGTAACTTTATTTATAACGAATACAGATACAACAACCAATGTTATAAATGCCGTAAACGATGGAATGGATGGCATAGAAGTAACATCATCCACAGGCGCAACAGCAGTTGTAAATGTATTTGATAACGATACTTTAGGCGGAATTGGCGTAAATGTAAATAGTGTAACAGTAACAGGTATTAATTTACCAAATGGCATTGTTTTAAATGTAGATGGAACGGTAGATGTAAACGAAAATATAACAACAGGAACGTATACATTCGAGTATCAAATATGTGAAATTGTCTCGCCAGACAATTGTGACACAGCAACAGTAACCTTATTTATTACTAATACAGATTCAACAACTAATGTTATAAATGCAGTAGGAGATGGAACAGATGGCGTAAGTGGTTCTGTTCAAGGAATTACAGTTTTAAATGTATTAGATAATGATACATTAAATGGTTTAAGTATTTCTGCAAATGATGTAACAATAACTTCCACTGTAGAGGATACATCAGATTATTTTGTATTAAATGCAGATGGGACTTTAAATTTACAATTAGATTTTACGCCTTCAGATTTATATACTTTTGAATATACTATTTGCGAAACTGCAAACCCTACAAATTGTGATACAGCTCCAATTAATGTAACAGTATTTAACCAATTAAATGCAATAAATGACGCATTAGATAATATAGACGGAACCTCAACTACAACTGCAATCTTAAATGTATTAGATAACGATACACTAAACGGATCAAATATGATTAATTATGCAGTAGCTATATCAACTACATCTAACGATAGCGATTATTTTGTATTAAATAGTGATGGAACTGTAGATCTTGTAATAGCAAATGTGCCTTCTGGAACGTACACAATTAATTACCAAATATGTGAAAACTTTACCAGTACTACTAATTGTTCATCAGCATCAGTTACACTAATTGTTAACTAGTTTTAAAACAATAGAAATCAACAGTTTTATTGTAAGATATTTATATAAAAAAATAGTGATTGATAAATAATATATGCAACAAACAGCTGTAGTAACTGGAGCAGCATCAGGTTTAGGATATGAGCTAATGATTTTGCTAGCTAAAGATAACTACGATCTTGTTTTAATAGATATAGATGAAGTTAAACTAAAAACTATTCAAACCGAAATACAAAATTCTTACAATTGTAAAATTGAAATAATAGGTACAGATTTAAGTAAGCATAATAGTGCAGAAACAGTTTTTGAAACCATAAATAATATAAAAATAGATGTTTTGGTTAACTGTGCTGGTTTTGGTATTTATGGTTCTTTTACAGATACAAATTGGAAAGAAGAGTTGGCGATGTTGAATTTGCATATTATAACAATTACGCATTTAACAAAGTTAGTGCTACATGGAATGGTTAAACGAAATTGTGGTAAAATATTAAACGTATCATCTTTGGCAGCATTTCAACCAGGACCAATGATGGCTTTATATTATGCTTCAAAATCTTACTTATTATCATTTTCTGAAGCTATAGCAAACGAGCTTAAAGATACAGCTGTAACAGTAACTGTTTTATGTCCAGGACCAACTAAAACATGTTTTCAAGAAGTGGTTTCTAGTACATCGTCAAATAATAAAATTAGTTTTAATATGGCCTGTCCAAAAGAAGTTGCTGCTTATGGTTTTAAAGCGATGATTAAAGGAAAAGTGGTTGCGGTACCTGGTTTTTTTAATAAATTGTTAGCAAATTTACCACGTGTTTTATCAAGAAACAGAACAACTTCAATAGTAAGAAAGATTCAAGAAAAAAATAGAGAAGAAACGCCTATTACCTGAGTTTTTTTTAAATGAAATACCCTAAAAAAACGAATAATAATTAATAACTATTAATAAGTAATAGACTTCAATTTAAGACGTTAAGTTATTAGATTTACAATACAAGTTGTTATATTTATATAGAAATAAAAAATTATGAAATCAATTAAATGCCTAATAGTAATTTTACTCTTATTTGCAATCTCTGCTTGTGAAAACGATAATAATATACCAGTAAACGAAAGTTCCATAGATGGAGAATTTAATCCTTTTTTAGAGAATTTTGGTGAGGCTTTTCAAGCAAGATTTATTGGTAAAGTAGTAAACGAGCAAAATAATCCAATTGCAGGTGTTACAATTAATGTGGGCTCAGAGTTTACAGTTACAGATTCAAATGGTGTATTCTCAATAATGAATGCTACTGTATTCGAAAAATTTGCTAATGTAAAAGCTACTAAATCTGGGTTTATAAATAGTTCCAGAGCATTAGTTCCAACAAGTGGTGTTAATCAAGTTAAAATTATGTTGTTAGCATTAGAGCCTGTTGCTACAATTAATACAGGTCAGGCTTTAACTATAGACTTACCAGATGGAACAGAATTAGACTTACCTGGAGATTACGTAAATCAATTTGGAGGATCATACCAAGGTAATGTTGATGTTATTATTAAAACATTAAATGTAGATAATGAGAATTTTAGTTTAATGATGCCTGGTAACTTAACAGCAGAAAATACAGAAGGTGATTTAAGAGTTTTAGAATCTTACGGAATGATAGCGGTAGAACTTAGAGGTGATAATGGCGAAGAGCTTAATATTGCATCAACAAGTCCTGCAATAATAAGAATTCCTGTAGGAAGTAATGTAACAAACCCACCAGCTACAATACCACTTTGGTATTTTGATGAAGAGGATGGCTATTGGGTAGAAAAAGGCTTTGCAACATTAGAAGGTACAAGGTATGTAGGTGAAGTAAATCATTTTAGTTTCTGGAATTGCGATGCACCTTTTGAAACTGTAGATTTTTGTGTAACCATTGTAGATATTAATAATAATCCTATTCCTAATATTTTAGTGCAGTTAGAAAGAGATGCTACAGGTTGGGCTTCTACTACTGCTGGTTTTACAGACGAAAACGGATTGGTTTGTGGCTTAGCACCTGCTAATGAAACACTAACTTTAATTGTGCCAAATTTAGGTTGTGAGAATAACGATTTTACAACAGTTATTGGACCTTACACAGATAACGAAAACATTACTATTACTGTTCAAGATGCTAATGCATTAACTACAACTTTCTCAGCAACTTTTTCAGATTGTGATGGTAATGCGATGACTAATGGTTATTTGCAATTATTTTATAGTAACCAATCGCAAATAATACCAATTACAAACGGAGAAATTTCTCAAGTAATAAATTATTGCTCAACAGATACAACATATTCTGCTCAAGCTTTAGATCTAACAAATAGCCAGTCTACAGATGTTGTAACAGGAAATTTTACAACTCCAACAACAGCTTTAGGTTCTCAAATGTCTTGTGTAGATTTATTAGATACAGATAGTGATGGTGTTATTGATATAGATGAAGACATAAATGGTAATAATAATTTTAATGATGATGATACAGATGGAGATGGTATACCAGATTATCAAGATGAAGATGATGATGGAGATGCTGTAAACACTGCAGATGAAGATTACGATAACGATGGCAACCCAATGAATGAAGATAGCGATGGCGACGGTATTGCAGATTATTTAGATGCGCAAGATGTTATAGATTTTGTTATTGAAATTTGGGCTAGTAATTGCGATACTATTGCTTTAGAATATGATTTAACCGAAACTTATGGTCAAACATACCCAAATACAACATTCGCTTATTTTCTAACCGAAGCTGATGCAATTAGTAACACAAATCAAATACCTAATCCTAGTAATTTTGTAGATAGTAATATGCTTACACAAGCTTTTGTTTTAGCCACAAATATAATATCTAATCAATCTGCTATTGGGCAAATTTTCTTACTAGGAGTAGATGAGTTTCAAGACTCAGATCAAGATGGGCTATCAGATTGCGAAGAATTAACAGGAATAGATAATTCTAGCCCTAATTCTCCTTGTAACCCAAACGGAAATATTACAGACCCAAATAATGCAGATAGTGATGGTGATGGTTTTAATGATTGTGCAGAAGCTACAGCAGGAACAGACCCTAATGATGTTAATGATTTTCCTAGTGATATTGACTTAGATGTTCAAATTACAGCCTCTCCAAGTAGTCCCTCACAAGGTACTAATTTTGTTGTAAGTGTTGTATTAACTAATAATATTGGTGTTACAGCAACAGGAGTTTCGTTAGACTTTTTTTATAATAATACTGATTTTTCATATGCTAATCATAGTGTTTCATCTGGGAGTTATAACGTTTCTACTGGCCTTTGGGATAGTATAGATGGTATTCCAGAAGCAGGCACACAAACATTAACAATAATATTAACAGCCAATACAGTTGGTGATTTTAACATGACAGGTGAAATAATAACAGCTAACGAAGTTGATATTGATTCTACTCCAGGAAATGGAGATACAACTGAAGATGACTATCAAGTATTAAATATTATTGTTAATTAAAATAAAAAATAAAATGTATAAAAAAAGGCTTCCAATCTGGAAGCCTTTCTCATTCTATAAAATGTGTGTAATTTAAGATTTCAATAAATCTATCATCAAGTCCATTTCTTGTTTTAGCTTATCATTATTACCACCAAATCCAGCAGAAGACTATATTTTTAATCAACCCGAACCATATCGTTCTATATTAATGCATGTTCAGGTAATTGTTGAACACACAATGCCTGAGGCTGAGTTAAAATACAAATGGAGAATACCATGTTATTATTTAGGTAAGCGTCCTATTTGCTATTTAAACGCGAGTCGTAAAAACCAATATGTAGATGTTGCATTTTGGCACTTTAGTTATATAACAAAATATACAGAGCATTTGGTAGAGCAGAATAGAAAGTTTGTAAAGTCTTTAGGCTATACTTCTTTAGAGAATGTAAATGATACTGTTTTAATTTCTATGTTAAAGCAAGTATCTGCTAATAAAGAATGCGGTTACTATAAACTTTAGCGTTTTGGATTTCTCTTATAGTATTAAAAAACTATGGGTTAGTTATGCGATCCGTCGCAATAAGGAGGGTTTTTAGTTAATTTACAAGTGCATAAATAGGCAGTTTTGTCTTCTTCTACAGAAAACTTTAACGAAGGCGTAGCTTCCGCCTTTCTATGTGATCCATTACAAAATGGCTGCGCATCTCCATGACCACAAGTACACCAAGCATAATTTTTACCTGCTTCTAATTCGCATTTTATTGGTGCATTTCCACCTCTAATATTGTTTTCTTTCATAATTATTTTTTAAAAATTATTTACTAACTTTCTAATAGCAACTAAGTTAGTCATTAAACCTTCTAAATTATCTAAATGTAACATATTAGCACCATCACTTTTTGCATTTGCTGGATCAAAATGTGTTTCTATAAATAAACCATCTACATTATTTACAATTCCTGCACGAGCAATTGTTTCTATCATATCTGGTCTGCCACCTGTTACACCTGCGCTTTGGTTTGGTTGCTGTAAAGAATGTGTAACATCTAGTACAGTTGGCGCATACTTGCGCATAGTAGGTATGCCTCTAAAATCTACAATCATATCTTGGTAGCCAAACATGGTTCCACGATCTGTAATCCAAGCTTTATCGCTTCCAGCATCTTTTACTTTTTGTACAGCATGTTTCATTGCTTCAGGACTCATAAACTGTCCTTTTTTAAGGTTAACAACCTTACCTGTTTTGGCAGCCGCAACAACTAAGTCTGTTTGGCGTACTAAAAATGCAGGTATTTGTAAAACGTCTACATATTGTGCTGCAAGAGCAGCATCGCTTGCTTCGTGAATATCTGTTACTGTTGGGATATCAAATTTCTCTGAAACTTTAGCTAATATCTCTAAAGCTTTCTCGTTACCAATTCCTGTAAAGCTGTCTATTCTACTTCTGTTTGCTTTTTTAAAACTGCCTTTAAAAATGTACGGAATTTGTAGTTTGTTTGTTATTTCTACTACACGTTCGGCAATTCTAAATGCCATATCTTCACCTTCAATGGCACATGGTCCACATAAAAGGAAAAAATTATTAGAATTTGTATGTTTTATTTTAGGTATGTCTTGAAGTTGCATAAGTAGTTGTCTTGAGTTTGATTGCAAAGATAAATAAATGAAATTGAAGCTGAACTTGAAATTTAAATTGAAAAGATAATTATGAAATTTAGGTGTCTCTTTTGGTTTTTTTGCTTATTGTTTCGTTGATATAAAATCGTCTTCAATGTTTTATATCAACGATAAGCGAAGTTCGGCTTTTTTTTGACAAAGTCAAGTTGTTATTTTTGGTTCTTTGTTTAATTATTCAATCTTTTTTATTAATTTTCAATAGCTTTATTAGTAATTAGTTATGAGGTTTTTGGATAGTTTTTATTAGCTCGGAATTTAATTTTAAGCACACATAAACCAGTATTAAATAATACAAACTTAATAAGTATTGCATTAGGGATTACTCATTCAAATTATTTAGGAAGAAATCGTGATTACTTCGTAGTTGTAACGGCGTGTTTGAGCTCCTCGCAGAGAGCGAGTAGTGAAAGCCCGACGTTTTGTTGCTCAGTTACTTATCTTAAAATTTAATTACAAACTAATTTGCAACAAAGCGGAATGCCCAAATAAAAATATTATTAGTGAAAATTGATATAAATTAAGTACCTTTGCAAGCTTAAAATAAGGCAGACATTATGGATAAGATTATTAATATTGCAATTATTGCACACGTAGATCACGGTAAAACTACATTGGTAGACAAAATTATGCACCACTGTCAACTGTTTCGTGAAAACCAAAATACAGGAGATTTAATTCTTGATAATAACGATTTAGAGCGTGAACGTGGTATTACCATTACATCTAAAAATGTATCTGTAGTATATAAAGACACAAAAATTAATATTATTGATACACCAGGTCACGCCGATTTTGGAGGTGAAGTTGAACGTGTTTTAAACATGGCAGATGGTGTTGTATTATTAGTTGATGCTTTTGAAGGCCCAATGCCGCAAACGCGTTTTGTATTACAAAAAGCAATTGATTTAGGTTTAAAGCCTTGTGTGGTTATAAATAAAGTTGATAAAGAAAACTGTACTCCAGATATTGTACATGAAAAAGTTTTTGATCTTATGTTTGAGCTTGGTGCAGAAGAGTGGCAGTTGGATTTTCCAACCGTTTACGGTAGTGCTAAGAATAACTGGATGAGTGACGATTGGAAAAACGAGACTGATAATGTTGAACCATTGTTAGATATGGTTATTGAACATGTTCCAACTCCAGAATTTAAAGAAGGTACTACGCAAATGCTAATTACCTCTTTAGATTTTTCTTCTTTTACTGGTAGAATTGCAATAGGTAGATTACAAAGAGGATCTCTTGTAGAAGGGCAACAAGTTTCTTTAGTAAAAAGAGACGGTACTACTACAAAAACTAAAATTAAAGAGGTGTTTATATTTGAAGGTTTAGGACGTAAACGTTTAGAGAGCGTTCAAACTGGAGATATTTGCGCATTATTAGGTATTGAAGGTTTCGAAATTGGTGATACTATTGCTGATATTGAAAATCCTGAAGGTTTAAAATCTATTGCAATAGATGAGCCAACAATGAGTATGTTGTTTACAATTAACGATTCGCCTTTCTTTGGAAAAGATGGAAAGTATGTAACTTCTCGTCATATTAAAGACCGTTTAGAAAAAGAATTAGAAAAGAATTTAGCACTTAAACTCGGCGAAACAGGTAGTGCAGATAAATTTATGGTTTTTGGTCGTGGTGTATTACACTTATCGGTTTTAATCGAAACCATGCGTCGTGAAGGTTACGAACTTCAAATTGGTCAACCACAAGTAATCATCAAAGAAATTGATGGTGTAAAATGTGAGCCAATTGAAGAGTTAACAATCGATCTTCCAGAAACTGTTTCTGGTAGAGCTGTAGAGTTTGTAACATTGCGTAAAGGAGAATTACTATCTATGGAAGCAAAAGGAGACCGCATGATTTGCGAATTCTTAATTCCTTCTCGTGGTATTATTGGTTTACGTAATTTATTATTAACAGCAACTGCTGGTGAAGCAATTATGGCTCACCGTTATAGAGAATACCAACCGTTAAAAGGTGATATTCCTGGTCGTATTTCTGGATCTTTAGTATCTATGGAAAACGGTACTGCGATTCCTTATTCTATTGATAAATTACAAGATAGAGGTAAGTTTTTTGTAGAGCCTGGAGAAAATATATATGAAGGTCAAGTAATTGGTGAGAATTCGCGTCAAGATGATATGAATATTAATATTACAAAAGCTAAAAAGCAAAGTAATGTACGTTCTTCTGGAGCAGATGATAAAGCTAAAATTGTACCTGCAATTAAATTTAGTTTAGAAGAGGCTTTAGAATACATCCAAAAAGATGAGTATGTAGAAGTTACTCCTAATCACTTACGTTTACGTAAAATCTGGTTAAAAGAGGTAGACAGAAAGAGAAATAAAATTGCTTAATAGCAATAATAGTTTATAATTTTTAAAAGAGAAATACTGAAAAGTGTTTCTCTTTTTTGTGAAATTAAATTACTGTTTTAGAAAGTAGAAAATTATATTAGAATTAAAAGGTAGCAAAATGGAATTATTTGGAATTACACTTACAGAATACGTTGGTTATGCAGCTTCAATTATGGTACTTATTTCTTTTACAATGAAAGATGTGAAAAAACTAAGAACCTTAAACATGATTGCTTGTTTGCTGTTTGTTGCTTATGGGTTTTTAATGCCAACACTAAGAATAGGATTGCCAATAATTATAACTAATGTTGCTATTTTTTGTATTAATTTTTACTATTCGTTTTTAAAGAAAACACAAATTAAAGCATAATATTAACTTAGATACTATATTAAAGAGCGACTATTTAGTCGCTCTTTTTGTTTAGAAAATTAAAATTATTGTATTTTGCTATAATTAACCTTAACCAACCTTTTTACTATTTACACTTTTCAAAAATATACGTCTGAAAATTATATGCTATGGAACGCATTTGTTTCTAAAGCAAAAAACAGCACATTTCTATTTAATCGAGACTTTATGGAGTATCATAACGATAGGTTTGATGATTTTTCGGTTCTGGTTTTTAAAAACAAAAAATTAATAGGAATACTTCCAGCAAATAGAAGAGATGATAAGTTGTTTTCTCATCAAGGCCTTAGTTATGGTTGTTTTGTTGTATTAAAAAAAGTAAGAATTTTAGACTACATCAATACATTCAATGCGTTATTAACTTGGTTGCAGTCTAAAGGTTTTTCAGAAATTATTATAAAACAATTACCATATATTTATAATAAACATTTGGCTCAAGAGTTTGAATACATATTGCAAAAGCTAGATTTTAAAGTAGTTGCCAATAATAGTTATTATGTTCTAGATGATTTATTGCATTACAAAGCAAATAGAAATAGGTTAAGAGCAATTAAAAAGGCAGAAACCCAGATGACACTAACCAAGACTGGAATGGCTTTTTTTTGGGAAGATATATTGACAAAAAATTTAAACAACAAGTTTGCTGTTAAACCAGTACATACTTTAGAAGAAATTACTGCTTTGCAAGAAAGGTTTCCAAAAGAGATAAAGTTTTATGCTGCTAAAAGTGAAGATTGCATTCATGCAGGAGTACTATTGTTTATTTCAGGTAATGTTGTGCATTTTCAATACAGTTCAGGAAGGGAGGACAGAGATGACACTGGTGCATTAGATTTTTTATTCGATGCTATAATTAAAAAATATTCAAAAAGTAAGTATATAAGCTTTGGTAGCGCAGCAACAGACAGTACTCTTAAAATAGACCAAGGTTTAGCCTATTGGAAGGAAAGTTTTGGTGCGCACATAATGCCACAACTTACTTATGCCATAAAAACGGATAATAATATTAACTTAGAAACTACTATAAAATGATTAAGTTTCTAGATTTACATAAAATTAACGCACGCTTTGATTCTCAATTTAAAGACGAGTTTAAACATTTTTTAAATTCTGGCTATTACGTTTTAGGTGAAGGCACAACAGTTTTCGAAACTAATTACGCTAAGTATTGTGGTACAAAACACTGTATTGGTGTTAGTAATGGCTTAGATGCATTAATTCTAATATTTAAAGGGTTTATACAATTAGGGAAACTAAATAAAGGAGATGAAGTCTTAGTGCCTGCAAATACATATATTGCTTCTATTCTATCTATTATGGAAGTAGGATTAAAACCTGTTTTTGTTGAGCCAAATAATGATACTTTTAATTGGGAAGCCTCAAGTATAAAAAAACATATTACAAATAAGATAAAAGCAGTATTAACAGTTCATCTATATGGACAATTAGCAGATAATGAGGCTGTTTTAAAGTTAGCTCAAGACCACAATCTTTTATTAATTGAAGATGCAGCTCAAGCTCATGGAGCAGAAAACAATTTAGGAAAGCGTGCTGGAAATCTTGGTGATGCAGCTGCATTTAGTTTTTATCCAAGTAAAAATCTTGGTGCTTTAGGAGAAGCAGGAGCAGTAACGACTAATAATGAAGAGTTAGCAAAAGTTATTGTAGAATTAAGAAATTATGGGTCTGAGAAGAAATACGAAAATGTTAGAATTGGTGTAAATAATAGAATAGATGAAATACAAGCTCGTTTATTAGATATTAAACTTCATTTTTTAGATGCAGATAATGCTAAACGTAGAAGCATTGCTGAAAACTTTCTTTCTAAAATTAAAAATGATAAAATAAAGTTGCCTTTCTATGATGGTTCTAAAAACCATGTGTTTCACTTATTTGTTGTACTAGTTGAAAACAGAAAAGAGTTTATGACGTATTTGTTAGGTAATGGAATACAAACTTCAATACATTACTCTAAACCACCACATAAGCAAAAAGCTTTACAAGAGTTTTCAGAATTAAAACTTCCAATTACAGAATACATTCATGAAAATTGTGTGAGTTTGCCTATTAATCCAGTATTGACTCAAGATGAAGTTTTGAAAATAATCACTGTTATTAATTCCTATTAATTGAGTAGAGTTATAAAATATATTAATAATAATGTACTAGTTAAGGTCGCTTCTCTTAATTCTGTGTCAGTAATTATAAAAATTATTGCAGGTTTTTTAACGTCTAAATTTATTGCCATTTATTTAGGCGCAGAAGGTTTAGCACTTATTGGTAATTTAAGAGACTTTACCAATGCAGCAAGAACATTTTCTATTCTGGGAATGTATAATGGAGTTGTTAAGTATGTTTCAGAATTTAAAGATAATAAAAACCAATTAAGTAAACTGTTATCCACTTCATTTTATCTAGGTTTTCTAGCAACTGTTTTAGTTAGTGTAGTTAGTTATTATTTTGCTCAAGAAATTAATATATACTTATTTAAAGACCAAAGTGATTATGCATTTGTAATTAGAATTTTTGCAATAGCATTACCTTTTTATGCGCTTAATATGTTTGCCTTTTCTATCATGAATGGCTATTCTAAGTTTAAGTTTTTAATAATTTTTAATATTCTTGGTCAGATTTTAGGAGCAACAATCACCATAGTTTTAATTTGGCAAAACCAATTAGAAGGTGCTTTAGTAGCTGTTGTTATTGCAGAGTCCATACTTTTTTTAATAACATTAGTAGGAATACTTAATATAAAAGATTTATCGCCATTAATAAAGGCTTCTAATTTCAACTTTAGTTTTGTTAAAAAACTGGGTAGCTATTCTATTATGGCCTTGTTTTCTGCTATTTTATTACCAATAGTAGCTTTTAGCATTAGATCTTATTTAATAGAAGAACAAGGGTTGGAATGCGCAGGAATGTGGGAGTCAATGAATCGTATTTCTAAATACTATTTAATGTTTGTGAGTTCTTTAATGGCTCTTTATATTTTACCTAGGCTTTCAGAGAGTAAGACAATAAAAGGTTTTAGAAAAGTGGTGTTTAGCTTCTATAAAACGATAATTCCAATTTTTGCAGCTGGTCTTATATTAATATATTTTTTAAGACATTTTATAGTTGAAATACTTTTTACCAGTGATTTTTATCCAGTTGAAGATTTATTTTTTTGGCAGCTATTAGGCGATTTTGTGAAGGTGCTATCTATAGTAATAACTTATCAGTTTTTAGCTAAAAAAATGTTCTGGCATTATGTGATTTTAGAAGCTTTTTCTGTTACTATTTTGTACTTAACAAGTATTTATTTTATTGATGCATTTGGTGTTAAAGGTGCTACTATTGCCCATTTTGTTACATTTGCACTCCACTACCTCATAGTGTTATTAATTTTTAGTAGCTCTCTATTTGGAATATTACCTCAAAATCAAGATTAAGATGATTAAAAAAATAATATCAAGAATTTATTTTGGAGTTTTAAAAATGGCTTACGCTACAAAATCTAATATTAAATCTGTTAGTGGCGTTTTTAAATCCCACCAACCAGTAGTTTTAAGAGGGAAAGGAAGTTTAGAGTTTGGTGATAATGTAAATTTAGGAGTAATTAATTCGCCGTTTTTTTATAATGCGTATGCATATATTGAAGCTAGAAATGAAAGTGCATTAATTAAATTTGGGAATAATATTAATATTAATAATTCATTTTCTGCAGTAGCAGAAAAAAGTATAGCTATAGAAGATAATGTTTTAATTGGTTATAATTGTTCGATAATTGATAGCGATTTTCATGGGTTACATCCTTTAGAACGAAATGCTAATAAACAAAACTCTGCTAGTGTTTTAATTTCTAAAAACGTGTTTATAGGTAATAATGTGTGTATACTTAAAGGTGTAACTATTGGAGAAAACACCGTTGTAGCTTCTAATGCTGTGGTTACAAAATCGTTTCCAGAAAATGTTATTATTGGTGGCAATCCTGCAAAAATTATAAGAGATTTATAATTTCCATTTTTCTAAATACTGTTTTGCAGAATTTATATAATGGTGTTCATCTTCAATAAATTGTCTTGCATTTAAACTAATCTCATTAATTTTTTCGGGATTTAAAATCAGCCATTCTAACTTTTTCACCAAATAATCTACATCTGGTAATGCGTTTATAGCTACAATATCTTCTTTTAAATTATAGTGTTCTAACCATTCTTGTTCTGCTCCAGTAAAAACCACCTTACCTTTAGCCATAGCTTCTAGAGCATTATATCCTTGATCGTAACCATAGGCTTGATCTAATAAAATATGTGCTTCGTTATAAATCTTTATATAGTCGTTATATGGTATGTTTTCCGTAATTTTAATCTCTACTTTTTCTGGATATTTATCTTGAATAATTTTTAAAGCTTTCTCAAAAAAAGTAATGCCTTTTTTTATTTTAGAGTGCGTGTTTATGCCTAAAAAAATATTTGTTTTAGTGTCTTTGTTTAATTTTGTAAAAGCAATTTTATCAATATTTATAGGATTTGGCACCAAGCCTAAATAATTGGGCTTTTTTAGCATTGGGAGATGGTAATCTATATCTGTAGCTATGGTTCCAGAGCTATTCAATTTTAAAAATTCGTGTAATTTTTTGTATGGTTCTGTTATATATTTCAAGGAAAAAACAAACAGACCTTCCAAAGATTTGTCTTTTAAATAAGGTGTTAGAATAGAGTATTTTACTTTTTCATTTAAGTAAAAACTGACTGTAGTAAAATCGTCGCCACAACATAAAACAAAAAGTTTTTTATTTTGAGAAAATAGCTTTTTTAGAATCTTAATTTGTGTTTTTGGCTTTATAAAAAGAGCATCTTCATTTATTAGTTGCACAATATCAAACCCTTGTAATTGTGGGAGTAGTTTTTTAAAACGATAAGCGTTTTCAATTTTAACACAATCAACATTTAAAAATCTAATACATAAGTTATTAAATTTATTAAGTATAAACGATGCTTTAATTTTAGAATTAAAATTAATATCGGTTTTAAATTTTTTCATGCCATCACCAGAGCTAACAATAGTTACTTCGTGACCAAGCTTAACAAGTCCTTCTTTTAAAGAACTATGTAGTCTACTGTATTCTCCAACTAATAAAATCTTCATTTATATTTTATACATTTGTTTTCAAAGATAATTTAATGAGTAACGCTACCAAAACGAATTTAAAATTAGAAATTTTGATTTCGACCATAAATAGGAATTCTTTAGATTTTTTGGTTAAGCTGTTTCCTGGTGGTAGTTTTCAAAGTTATAATTTACTTATTATCAATCAAACTACAAAAGACTGCTTGTTAGAATCTAAATTCGCTAATATTCGAGTAATAAACTCGTTTCAAAAAGGCTTGTCTAATAGTCGGAATTTAGCTTTACAAAACACAATTGGACAATTTTGTTTAATTGCAGACGACGATACTTTATATGATTCTAATTTTGAAGAAACAATATTAAATAGTTTTAAAAATAATACTGAAGCAGATATTATTACGTTTAAAATGAAAGATTTTAATGGCAATGATTTTAAGATTTATTCAAAACATAGTAACTGGCACGATATAAAATCTGTTCAATTTGTAAATTCAGTAGTTATTGCATTTAGGCTTGATAAGATTATAAAAAAAAATATTACTTTTAATTCGAATTTTGGAATTGGTGCCACTTTTGAAACCGCAGACGAATATATATTTTTAAGAGATTGTTTAAAAGTCGGTTTAAAACTTTGGTTTGAATCGAAGTATATATTGTCTCATGATATTAATAGCTCTGGAAAAGACTCGGGTAGTGATAGTTTAGTTTTTGCAAGAAGTGCATTGTTTTATAAGTATCATGGTATTAAAGGCTATTTTAAACTAGTTCATTATCTCATATTAGTTAAAAAAGAAGGGCTCATAACTAATAAAGAGTTTTTGCGAAAATTTAAAATTGGATTAAGAGGTATAACAACATATAAAGCGCTTTCAATGGAAGGTAAATAAGTACGATAGCATGGATAAAACAACAATACATAATGTAGAGGTCATAGATATTCCAAAAATTATTGATCAAAAGAGAAGAGGTAATCTTTGTGTTATTGAGAACGATGTATTACCATACAATGCTGAGCGTATTTATTATTTGTTTGATGTTCCTAGCGATGCAAGTAGAGGAGGGCATTCTCATATTGCTTGCCATGAGTTTTTAGTGGCTTTAAGTGGAAGTTTTGATGTGATTGTAAATGATGGTGAGCGCTCTAAAACAATTACATTAAACAAGCCTGATAAAGGATTGTTAATTGTAGATGGTATTTGGAGAGAACTTGATAATTTTTCTTCAGGTGCAGTATGTTTAGTTTTAGCTTCAGATAAATATAATGAGGCAGATTATATTAGAGATTATCAAGACTTTATTTCCGTTAAAATGGGATAATGAGTTTTTGTGTTTTTTAATTTTTTAATTTGTAATAGTAATTTTAAAATCCATTTAGGCAACCTTAATATTAATCTCTTTTTTAGAGATAAATTACTTTCATTTATATTAGATCTATAATAGCTGTATGATTCTAAATCATTATTTAGTTTTGATAAAATTGCTAAGGAAAACCTATTATTATCTAGAAACTTTTTAAGATAATGATTGTTTTGTTCTTCTATTTTATATTTATCAAATTTAGGTTTATGTGTAATATTTGTGGTAGTATTAGATAAGCTTGATGTATTATAAATGTAGTAAACCAATAGTTTATTTACAAAAATGATTGGGAAGTTAATACCTATTCTAATCCATAAATCGGTATCCTGACCAGACTTAATTGTTTCATCAAAGTTACCTGTAATCTTAAGAATGGTTTTTTTAAATATTGTACTCGATCCAGATAAGATGGTGTATTTTTGACTAGCCTTAAAATAGTCTAGTTTAATAATGTTATTTTTACTCTTAAAACTATAACGTACTGGTACAGTTTTTTTTTCATATTTGTAAGCTATTGCAGAGGTGAAAACATATTCATTTGGGTATTGTATTATTGCTTTATTTATATTTTCTAAAAAGGTGCAATCCCATATATCATCAGCGTCTAAAAGTGCTATAAACTTACCCTTAGCATTTGCTAAACCTGTGTTTCTTGCGTGTGAAGCTCCTTGGTTTTCTTGATCAATGATTATTATTCTTGAATCGGTTATTTTTTTTAAAACTTTTAAACTATCATCAGTAGAGCCATCATTTATAATTATTATTTCAAAATATGTGAAAGATTGATTTAAAACACATTGTAACGTATCTTGAATGTGTTTTTCTTTGTTGAATAGTGGGATTATAACTGAAAAAAAGGGCATTAATTATTCTGTTTTAAATTGCAAAAATAGCCTAATCTATAAAAATCATATAAATAAATTGATGGATAACTAGATCTAAAATTCAATTTTAATAAGGGTTTTGTTTTTTTAAAAATGAAAGCTACAAAACCTGTTAAATTATATTTTTCTAATTTGTTATATATTAACGAAACATTATATTGTTTAGCGTTAATTTTGTTGCTATTCAATAAAGCAATTAAATTTTCGATAGCCTGCTCAGATTTATTAATAAATGTATTAGAATCATCTAAAGCATCATGAGTTACCGGATTTTCAATATAATTTATTTTTATTTTTTCTTTTAATAAATTTTCAAAAAAAACAACATCTTCACAACCATAGGTTTTTATTGTTTCGTCGAAAGGATGGTTAATTATTATCTGTTTGTTTATAAGAAAATTAGATGAACAAATAACTTTTCGTTGTGTGTTATTATTAACACGTTCTCTCTTTTTTGTATATAGCCATCTTAACTTATAAGGCTTTTTAGGAGGTGTTTTTAAATTAGTCATTCCACCAACCACAACATTATTATTTGAATTCAAAATATAATTTTCAATAAAATTTTTGCTTTCTGGAAACGTTCCTGAATCTATAAACAATAAAGTATTGAATCTTGCAGTTTTACTTAATAAATTTCTAATAGCACTCCTTCCAATATTCTGTTTAAGAATGATATAACTACTATTTTTTAGAGAGTTTATTTTAATGTTTTCAATTTTTTCTTCAGTTGAGCAATCATCTATAACTATTATCTCGTAATTAATTTTAATTGTATTACATTGATTGTAAATCTCATTTACTAGTGGGAATGCATTGAAATTATATGTTGGTATTAGTATAGATAACATTTACAAAAATTAAAAGCTAAAATACATTATTTATAATGATTGATATGATATCTATTTTGAAAGCTTTATTTTTGTTAAAATAAATATTATTATTTTGAATTCAAAACAAGTTTCTGACTTAATATTTAAACGTATTCTTGAAAATAAAATTGATTTAAATTTAAAATTTTTAAATTCAAGTAGTAACATTGGGTATTTTTATATTGACAATATATTACCAGAAGAATTAGCGAAAAAATGCTTCTCTGTTTTTCCAGATAAATCAAAAATGAGAAAGCTTAAATCTCTAAAAGAGTATAAGCATGTCTCTGCACAAATGGATAAACATCATCCTTTTTTGGAAGAAGTAATTTATGCTTTTCAAAACGAAAAGATAGTAAAGCTTATTGGTGAAATTTGTAATATTCCTACTTTATATCCTGATGATTCATTATACGCAGGAGGACTATCTTTAATGGCAAAAGATAACTTCTTAAATCCGCATTTAGATAATTCTCATGATTCTGATAGACAACGTTGGCGAGTTTTAAACCTTTTATATTATGTTACGCCAAATTGGGATAAAGATAACGGTGGCCATCTACAGCTTTGGCCAAATGGACCTAAAAATAAACCTTTAGAGATAGAAAGTAAGTTTAATAGGTTAATAGTAATGGCAACACATTCTAGTTCTTGGCATTCTGTAAATAAAGTTACTGTAGACAACAACCGTTGTTGTATTTCTAATTATTATTTTAGTGATAATGCGTTACGTGAAACAGATAAATTTCATGTTACAAAGTTTAGAGGCAGGCCTAATCAGAGGATTACTAATATAATATTAGATTGTGATGCAAGTTTAAGGATGTTGGTAAGAAAGGTTTTTAAAAAAGGTGTCCGAAAAAACCCTCATATCTATAATAAATCTAATAATAAAAATGAAATTTTATAAAAATTTTATCATTGTTTGGTCTCTAGCTTATTTAATATTAGCCTTGGCTGGACGTTATTTTAGTGATAAAAATGAATGGTTTCTTTTTTTTAGATGATCTTTATACTCGAAGTCTCATAGTAATTTAGAGGTTTCCTAAATTATGGTTTACAAATTGGGAGACTCTGTGTTTGAAAGACCTGAGAAATTAAGAAAATTAACAGGAATTCATCATTTACACACATCAGATATTAATAATAAATACAGATTTAGAATATAACAATAGTTTTAATAATCTGTTTTTTAATACTTTTTTTACTGAAGGTAGTGAATATACTATAGTATAAAAAACATTATGATTTAACTAAAAAAGAATATTCAAAGCCTGTTTTTTCAAAACAACTAGAGCTTAAAAACGGAAAAATTACTATATATGACTAACAATCTTAAAAATCATTTTTTTTGGAAATACTCTTTTGGAAATAATGGTATTTTTTCTGGTGATTTGAATTTAGCTTTTTTGGAAATTAAAAATATAATGCGCTTTTCATATATGTTTTTTGGTGTAATAATTTTTATGCAGCTCCAAAATGTTACTATTTATCAAAGTAAAATATTAATAGATCCTATTTGGCCTATAGTAATGTTTAAAGGTTTAGATCCTTCAGTTTTAGTTTTTAGTTTGCAAAGTATATCAATGCTTCTCCTGTTTTTTTTTTGTATCTAATAATCAAATTCTTAGAATTTTATTTTTCTTATTCTTCTTTTTTATAATTGCTTTAGATAGTTCTTTTGGAAAAATAAGTCATGGATTTTATTTTTCTTTATTGCTAGCTTTCTATTTCGCTTAAATACCTTCCGAAAAAGCTAAGGATTTTAAAATTAAAAGTATTTTAATTTTTGCTTCAGCACAATTTTGTCTTTTGATGGCTTATTCATTAACAGGTTTTTGGAAATTATTTTGGGGAGTAATACAACTGTTTTCTGTAGAGGTTAGTTTGTTTTCTCCTCTATCATTAAGAAATACACTTATCTATCAATTTCAAGTTGGAGATCCAACACTTGTTGGTGCTTGGTTTATTGAGCATTATGTTTTGGGCTACATGTTTTACCTTTTAGCTGTTGCAATAGAGTTGTTTTAGTTATTAATATTTTTTAAAGCTAATATGCACAAAATTTGGGGAGTCCTTATTCTCAGTTTGCATGTTGGAATAGAACTAATTATAGGTGTAAGTTCGTATGCGATTTTTTATGCAGTATGTTTGTTATTAATAGCTTCGCCTTTTTCTAAACAAACCAGTTTAAAAGAAACGCTATTATCCTTTCCAATTGTTAGTCAAATAAAATGGCTTTATGGAACAGTTAAAAATTAAACTTTTCGTTGTAAAACTTCAAAAACTTGATTTTCATCACACTTTAAAGTTTTACTTGGATATTTTAGTAGCAGTGCATAATCATGCGTCGCCATTAAAATAGTATTACCATTTTTGTTTATTTCTTGTAATACTTCCATAATCTCGACACTTGTTTGAGGATCTAAGTTGCCAGTTGGCTCATCTGCTAGAATTAATTCTGGATTATTAAGTAAAGCACGCGCAATTGCAATACGCTGTTGCTCACCACCAGATAATTCATGAGGATATTTAAAGCCAGTTGTTTTCATGCCGACTTTATTTAATACTTCTTCTATTCTAGTAGACATTTCAGTTTTGTTTTTCCATCCAGTTGCTTTTAAAACAAATTCTAAATTGGCGTTTACTGTTCTATCTGTTAAAAGTTTAAAATCTTGAAAAACAACTCCAAGTTTTCGCCTTAGAAAAGGAATCTCTTTTTCTTTAAGAGTTTTTAAATTAAAATCTACAATGTTACCTTCTCCTTTTTTTAATGGGATGTCTGCATATAAGGTTTTCATAAAACTACTTTTTCCAGATCCTGTTTTTCCTATTAAATAAACAAAGTCTCCTTTATTTATTTCAACATCAACATTAGACAGCACTAGGCTGTCACCTTGAAAAATGGAAGCGTCTTTAAATTGTAAAATAGGCTGAGACATAAAGTGGGTTTATTTTTTTTGACTTAGATATTTAGATTTCAAATCTATGATATTAAAAATTACAAAGTAAACAATTAGTGGTAAAAATGGAAAAGCAAACCTGCTATTTGAGCCATATGCTACCAAAGCTTGACCTAATGCACCAGAAAGTACTACACAAACTATAAATAAATTCATATCCAATATTTTACATTTAGACTTAAAAAAAAGGAGTAGATGTTTAAATGTAAATATTAAAAATAAAATATTAAACAATATTAATATGTGTTTTTGAATTCGAGACCAAATGATACTTAAAAAATATTTTGCATATTGATTATCAAATTTTTTAATATTGCATTTTATGCTATCAGAATTACCAAAAAATAAAAAGAAAGATTTAGATACTTGTTTTAAGTATAAATCTGGATTTTTTTTAAATAATCCTTTAGATATTCTTCCTAACTCTGCAGATAATTCTTGAGGACTCAATTGTGTTTCATTAAGTAAATCATTATAGGCATACCAGACACTCATCGGATATTCTCTGTAATTTTTTTCTTTAACCAATGAATCTCTTTTTCTAACAAAAATGTCTCTTATTAATGCATCTTCATCAGGTGCTTTATCAAAAAAAGAAGTTGCAGTTTGAGCTAAGTTAATGCCAAAATAAAAAGTATTAGTAAAGTATCCAATATTTTGTTTATTAAAATTATTCCAGCTAAAATAAGTGAGAAAAGGAATAAGAATAACAATACCACTTTTTATAAGCGTTTTTCTAAAACTAAATTTGTAATGTTTAACAAAATAAAACAGGGCAAAACCTAAACTAAAGTATATAAACAAAGGTTTTGTTAAATAAAGCCAGCTAAAAACTATTGACAGTAACAAGTAATATTTTTTTAGAGTATCAGTTTTAAATAATTGATAACGTTCTATAATCCAAAAACTAAAAATCACTAAAAAAACAGTAAGTGTTTCTGTTAGTATTGCGAATTCATAAAATAAAAAATGTAAAAAAGAAGTTGTTATTAAAGTGACCCAAAAAGCTATATTTTTATTACTCGTTTTACGAAATGAAAAATCGAATAACATATAAGTACTTAGCATTCCCAATATGAGTTGAATTATTATTGTTATTGTTAAGCTGTTATTTGATAATGCAATAAGAAATGGGTAGCCAGGAGTTCTATTTCCTGGATAATTTTCTAGATTAAATTCTGTAATTAATTTGCCTAGTGTTATGTAATTTTCACTGTCAGGAAAAATGGATATAGCATTAAAGGTTAACACTATAAAAAAACGTGCTAAGAAAGCAAAGCATAGTATTGTAACGAGTCCGTGTTTACCAATAAACAAGTGTAATTTATTTAACATAATTATCTATAGTGAACGTAAAGTTTTAAAAGTGAAAGCGGTGTTTTTAAAAAATCGATAAAAGAAATTCTTGTATCTTCAGTATCGTGCCATTGTTGTAATGGGACTTCTAAAATATTATTTTTACAATATGCTATTCCATATTCTTTTTTTATTCTAGCTAGTAATTCAACATCAAAAAGCCATTTAGTTTTAAATGTATCTTTAAAAATAACAGAAGCTAATTTACTTTCTATAATTTTAGCTCCACATTGTGTGTCGTAAATTTCTAGTTTTAGTACTAATCTATCAATAAATGTTGCTACAACTCTACCAAAAAAGTGCCTATAAACTTTTCGTTTAATAGAAGCTACAAGGACTTTAACTCTAGACCCTAAAATAATACTTTTGTTTTTAGTTTTTGCAATGTCTAAGAGTCTTGATATTTCAGAAAGAGATGTAGATAAATCTGCATCTAAATAACCAATATAATTGTATTTTTCTTCTAGAAAGAAAACTGCTTGCCTTATTGCTTCTGCTTTACCAATGTTTCTCTCAAAATTTAAAACAGAGGTGTTTGGTGTATTATCCCTTAAATTATTAATTACTGTTAAAGTATTGTCTGTGCTGCCATCATTTACAAACAACAAATCGAATGTGTTATTTTGTTTTTGAAACGTTTTATAGGCTTCAATATTAAGTCTATTAGCTTCGTTAAAACAAGGGATGATAATACAAGAATCTGTCATAAATTAATAGTAATTTCCATTGTAAAAGTATTATTAAAAAGTAACAACACAAAAGGTATAGCTTCAATTTTTAATAAGTCGGTTCATAATTATAACAAATTTCTAACGTTAACATATTAGGATTAATTTATATTTGATTTTTTCGAATTAAAAACACATAGTCAATGACTAAAAAGCATATTTTATTCTTCGTTTTCTTAAGCTTAATGTTTGTTACATATGGACAACAGTCTGAAATTTACACAAACGATTTTGTAGACTACCAAAAAGCATTGTCGCTTTATAATAATCAGCAATATTTAGCTGCTCAAGCTGCCTTTAGGTAAATAAAAAAAACCCCAGATTCTGAAGTAGTAGAGTCTGATTGTGCTAATTATATAGCTAATTGCGCAGTACGTTTAAACCAAAAAAAGGCAGACGCTTTAATTGAAAAATTTGTAAAAGATTATCCTACAAGCACTAAAAAAAACTCTGCTTTTCTAGATGTTGCAGATTACTATTTTGAAAACGGAAAATTTGCCTATGCAGATAAATCGTACAATAAGGTTGAAGAAAGTTCACTATCCAAAACAGAACAAGAAAAATTTAATTTTAATAGAGGTTACACAGCTTTTTTTACCAAGAATTATAAAGAAGCAAAAAAATACTTAACACGTGTTGAGAATTCTCAATAGTATGGTTCGCAAGCTAAATATTATATTGGTTTTATGGCCTATGAAGGTGATGATTACAATAAAGCTAATGCCTATTTTGAACAGGTAGGAGATGATCGAAATACAAAGAGAAATTAAGTTACTACCAAGCAGATTTAAATTTTAAACTAGGGAAATTTGAAAAAGCAATAGCATTAGCTAAAGCCCAATTAGAAAAAACCAATGATGCAAATGAGGCTTCAGAACTAAGTAAAATTATAGGAGAAAGTTATTTTAATCTAGAAAAATACGCAGATGCTATTTCATATTTAAAAAACTATATAGAAAAAAAAGGAAAATGGAATAATACAGATTTTTACCAACTAGGTTATGCTTATTACAAGCAAAATAATTTTCAAGAAGCGGTTTCAGAATTTAATAAAATTATAGATGGTAATAATAGTGTTGCACAAAACGCTTATTACCATTTGGGAGAAAATTATAATAGATGGCAAAACACACCAGTCCAAGGTATGCAATTTTTGGCAGGTGCAACCTATAAATTCGATTTTTAGAAATTACAATAGTTTATAATTTACCAATACGTCCTCTAACTAGAGGACGTTTTTTATTCTTATATTTATCCCTTAAAATGTATTAAAATGAAAAACCTCTTACTAATCCTCATTGTGCTTTTAGTTTTTAATTGTAAAAATGATCAAAATGAAGTAGATGCAATTGTAATAAATGCAAATGTATATACAGTAGATTCAGATTTTAACAAAACCGAAGCATTTGCAATTAAGGATGGGAAATTTGTTGCTATAGGAAGCACTCTAGAAATACAGCAAAAGTATTCTGCAAAAGAAGTTATAGATGCTAAAGGTCAAACGGTTGTTCCAGGATTAATAGATGCACATTGTCATTTCTATGGTTTAGGTTTAAATAATCAAACAGTAAACCTGGTAGGTACAACCAGTTTCGATGAGGTAATGAAAAGTGTAATAGCTTTTCAAAACAAAAAGAAACCAACATTTGTTATTGGTAGAGGTTGGGATCAAAACGATTGGGAAGACAAAACATATCCAAACAAAGCACTTTTAGATAAGCTATATCCAAACCTTCCAGTGGCAATAACACGAATAGATGGTCATGCCATGCTATGTAATCAAGCGGCTTTAGATTTGGCAAATATTACTATAAACACTAAAGTTTTTGGAGGCGAAATAAAAACAGAAAACAGCAAGTTAACAGGTGTCCTGATAGATAACCCAATGGAATTGGTAGAAGCTATATTTCCAGAGCCTACAAAGCAACAACAAATAGATGCTTTATTAGATGCCCAGAAAATTTGTACCAGTTTAGGTTTAACTTCGGTTAGTGATGCAGGATTAGATAGGCAAGTTATAGAATTAATAGATAGTTTGCAAAAATCAAATACATTGCAAATGCGTGTGTACGCTATGATTAGCAATAAAGAAGAGAACCTGCATTATTATTTGAATAAAGGAAAAATTAAAACAGAGAAGCTAAACGTACAGTCTGTTAAAGTTTATGCAGATGGAGCGTTAGGTTCTCGAGGAGCCGCTTTAAAACAGCCCTATTCAGACGAGCATAACCATTTTGGAGCTATGGTAATTGGTTCAAAAGATTATGAAGATTTAGCCCAAAGAATAGAAAAAGCAGGTTACCAAATGAATACGCATGCTATTGGAGACTCTGCAAATCGGTTTGTTTTAAAAACATATGAAAAAACACTAGCAAACCAAAAAAATAGACGTTGGAGAGTAGAACATGCCCAAGTTATTACAGATAATGATTTCGAGTATTTTAAAAACGAAAATATAATACCATCTATACAACCAACACATGCAACCAGCGATATGTATTGGGCAGAGGAAAGATTAGGAGAAAACAGAGTAAAAGGTGCATATGCTTATAAAACACTGTTAGAAAAAAGTGGTAGAGTAGCCTTAGGAACAGATTTTCCAGTAGAACAAGTCAATCCGTTTTTAACATTTTATGCAGCAGTAGCTAGAAAAGATTTAAAAGGATTTCCTGAAAATGGCTTTCAAAAAGAAAATGGTTTAACTCGTGAAGAAACTTTAAAAGGAATGACCATTTGGGCAGCTTTCGCAAATTTTGAAGACCAAGAAAAGGGAAGTATTGAAATTAACAAGTATGCAGATTTTATTATTCTAGATCAAGATATTATGGAGGTTTCAGAAGAAAAAATTCCGTTAACAAAAGTGCAAAAAACCTACATTAATGGTGTGGCACAATAATTGATTTTAGAACACAAAACAATAACCAATGAGAACTATTTTTACACTACTATTATTTTTAACTTTTTCAGCAACTAGTTTAGCACAAACAGACGAATACAGTGAAGCTGTTAAAAAGTGCATATAAAGCAACAAAACTATGGAGTATTACAAAGATGTTATGGAGCAAATGTACGATATGCTTAAAGAGCAATATACAGATGTAAAACTTCCAGATACAGTTTGGACAGAAGTTAAAAAAAGGTAAAAAAGCAGCAATGGATGAGTTGACTCAAATGTTTGTCTCTGCCTACAGAGGACATTTTACGCTTCAAGATGTAAAAAAAATGAATGCCTTATACGCTTCTAAAGCAGGAAAGGCTATGTTTAAAAACGATCCATTATCTAAAGGTGATAAAATTATATTAAAAGAATTTTATGACACAGACACTGGTCAGAAAATATTAGGCTCTCAAGATTCTATGAATGAGTCTATGAGTAAGATAACAGAAATATGGAGTAGCGATACTTATAGAGCAGTAGTTTCTGCTTTGTCTGAGAAAGGTTATAATTTGTAAAAATTTATTTAAGCCAAAGTAGTTTTAAAATTAAACAATTATAGGCGTATTTTATTACAAGTAAAGTTTCGCCAAATAATCGTAATGCTCACCATCTAAAATTTTCTCACACTGTAAGCCTACAGAGTCACATGCAATAGCTAGAGTATTAAAATCTAGGTATAACCATTTCATGGGTGTTTCCTCTTCGTTTTTATAGCTTAAATAATAATCTAACTCTCCATAATAGCTTGAGTTTAAATCTTGCCAAAAACCACCATCTTCATCCTCAAACATATACTTAATATCACTAGAGTCTATAAGGATTTGACCATTCTTATTTAGAAGACTCTTTAAGTGTTTTAAATATTTAGGTACGTCTTTTAAAGTTTGAAAAATACCTGTACCATTCATTAATAAAAGAATAGTGTCAAAGTTTTCTTTTTCTTCTAAAAGCAAAATTAATTCTGCATTTATAACACCTCGTTTTTTGCAAACGTCTAAAGCTCCTTTAGATATGTCTATAGCTTTAACGTAAAAGTTTTTGTGCTGTAAGTATAAACTATGGCTTCCTGCACCACAACCAACATCTAGTGTTTTTCCTTTAGAAAGTTGAAGTGCTTTTTGTTCAATCTCAGGCATTTTAGAATAGCTTCTAAATAAATAATCTATTGGTAATACATCTTCAT
>NZ_JASJHV010000045.1:0-20022 GCF_037625555.1 Lacinutrix sp. | reverse complement strand
CCACCTTGATAGATGTCGTAAACTGTTACTGCAACATTATCTGTAGCTGCCATCCAGTTTAAATTAATAGAAACATCGGTTTGGTTAGAAGCTACTAGATTTGTTGGATCTGTAGGATTTGTTGTGTCTGGTGTTGGATTCCAAATCATATTTGCATATTCTGGATGATCTACAAACGGATTGGCATTACCTTGAAAATTATATGCTGCATTATTTCTAGCTATTTCTCTAGCAGAAACAGGATCTGCAGTGTGCCAATCTAATAGTGTGCTTATAAACCAAGTTTCATAAAATTGATCACTTGTGCCATTTAAAGGATTGTATTGTGTGGTGTGTGGATCCCAACCAGAGTTGTTCCAATTGTCTTCGTAACGTACAGCAAAATAAAGCATGGCACGAGCAATATCGCCTTTAAATTCATCTATAGGTTCAAAAATTCTGCCTGTATAGCCATAATTGTTTCCGGTTCCCCATTTAGAACCATTGGCGTAAGAGGTATTTGTATTAGAAACAACACCAAAAGGATAGTTGCTACGTCCATTGTTTACAAATCCATCTGTTGGAATGACATGATGAATATCTGAAACCATTGGAAGGTTGTCTGCGCTATTAAAGAAACCTTGCGGAAATAAATGCTCTCTGTTAAAACATAATCCTTCATTAGGAATATTTCCACCACAAATATCTGCAGTTGGAGAATATTGAATTTCTGATCCAGTTGGGTTTTCAGAATAGACGTCTAAAATGGTATTGCTTCCCACTTCATAATAATTATCAATGTCTGTAGTTTGGTAAGCGGTATATAAATTATCATAGCTATTACTATTAAAAGTATGACCATTAGTAACTATTACTTTTAACTGAGTTTTTAATACATAACCGCTACCTGTTGCGTTATTATAATAATTTGATGGTATTTGTGCAGATGCAAAAAATGTACTGAGTAAAAAAATTATAGAAAAGTAATGTTGTTTCATGATTTTTACAATTGAGATTTGTTTATTCCTAAAATTTTAGATAAAGAATATGTTAATTCACAAATTTAGGTTTTAAGTTATGGTTTACCATAAAAAGAAGTATTAAATTTTAATTACTGAATAAAAAAAGCGACTCAAAATTTTGAGTCGCTTTGAATTTTTTAGTAATAAAACAATTATTGTTTTATTAATTTCTTTGTTGTGATGCCTTTTTCTGAATTAATCTTCACTAAATACACACCTTTAGATAAGCCAGAAATATTCAATTTTTTTTGTGTTGAAGTTATGTCTTGAACTTTAACTTTTTTTCCTAAAATATCGAAAACTTCAACAGCAAGATCTTTATTAGATAGAATTGTTACACTATTGCCATTTGTAGGATTAGGAAACATTTTAATAGTATCTACAGTTTCAAATTCATCTACAGAAAGTACAGTTTGCCAAATTTCGAAAACCCATTCTGGATGGTCGATAAATGGATTTCTATTATCTTGATGAGCAAAAATAGCTTCTTGTCTATCCAGTTCTTTTTGGCTAACAGGATCCGATACATGCCAATCATATAGCATATCTATTGCCCATTGCTCAAAAACTCTATTACTAGATCCATCTAGCATGTTGTCACCATCGCTATTGTTAGTTTCCCAACCAGCAATTAAATTTTCATATCTTACAGCAACATATAAAATTCCTCTTGCAATATCTCCTTTAAACTCATCGGCAGGTTCAAAAACATTTCCTGTTGGTCCAACTAAACTACTTGTTCCTCTTTTAGAACCATTTAAAGAAGTGTAATTAGCTGTTAATACTTCACCAAAAGCTAAATTACCTCTTATGCCGTTTACTTTTTTATCTGCTGGAATTACATGAAACGCATCTGAAAAAATGGGAAGCGTTTGAATATCACCAAACCAACTTCTTGGGAAAGAATGTTCTCTATTAAATTTGTCGCATTCTACATTACCGCCAGAACCACCATCTTGGTCTGTTACAAAAGTAAAGCTACAATTACTGTACATCTCCCAAACTTTTCCGTTTGCTTTCACATCTGAAGATTCATACAGTTGCCATAGTTGCCCATAAGTTCCAGGATCGTGAAAAACTTGTCCGTTATTATCATTAATATCATCAATGATGTTTTTTAGTTGGGTTTTTAAAACATAACCTGTTCCAGTTGCTGTATTATAGTAACCTGTAGGGATTTGTGCAAATGTACTAATTGTTACTAATAATCCTAATATAAAGTATAGTTGCTTCATAAATTTTAATTTTTCTTTTCTAATAATGCCATATAAAATCCATCAAAACCAGATTCGTGAGATAATATTTTTTTGTCTTTTACAAATGAGAATTCTTTTCCATTCTCCGAAGCTAAAAACTTCTCAACTTGTTCGTTGTTTTCTGATGGTAAAATTGAGCAAGTAGCATAAACAAGTTTTCCTCCTGGTTTAACCATTCTAGAATAAGAGTTTAATATTTCTATTTGTGTTTTTTTAATTTTCTCAATAAATTCTGGATGCATTTTCCATTTTGCATCAGGATTTCTTCTTAAAACGCCTAAGCCAGAACATGGTGCATCTATTAAAACGCGATCTGCTTTGTCATATAATTTTTTAATTGGTTTGGTAGAATCAATCACTCGCATTTCTATGTTGTGAGCTCCAGCACGTTTTGCACGACGCTTTAATTCTTTTAATTTATTTTCATAAATATCCATTGCAATTACTTGTCCTTTATTCTCCATTAAGGCAGCAATATGAAGTGTTTTTCCACCTGCACCTGCACAAGTATCTACAACTTTCATTCCGCTTTTTACATCAAGAAATTCTGCAACTAATTGTGAAGAGGCATCTTGTACTTCAAACCATCCGTTTTTAAAAGCTTCAGTAGTAAAAACGTTACCGCGTTCGGCAAGTTTTAAAGCATCAGGATAGCCTTTTAATTCTTCAGTTTCAACATCTAAATCGAATAATTCAGTCTTTAATTTTTCTTTAGTAGTTTTAAGTGTGTTTACTCTTAAAATAACATCTGCTTGTTCGTTTAAAGCAGTTGCTTCTTTATTCCAAGTTTTTTCACCTAACTCGCTTAAAATTAATTCATCCATCCAATCTGGAAAAGATTCTTTAATTTTTCTAATTTTAGATAGCTCGTCAAAACGTCCTTTTATTTTACGTGTTGGAGTACCTTCAAAGTATTTCCAATCTGGTAATGTTATGCCTTTTAAAGTTGCCCAGACAGCAAATAGTCTCCAAATATCGTCTCGTGAAAAAGGCTCTTTTACGTTAGCAATTTCAGCATATAAACGTTTCCAACGTACAATATCGTAAGTCGTTTCAGCAACAAATCCTCGGTCTCTGCTTCCCCAACGCTTGTCACGTTTAAGCAGTTGTTGTACTACTTTATCTGCATAATTACCTTCGTTAAAGATTAGTAATAATCCATCAACTGTGGCAAAGCATAAATTTCTATGTAATCTCATTTTTAATTTTTAAGTGAATTAAAAATCAACTTATTATAATAATTAATTCAGCGTGCAAAGGTACAGTTTTATATAGAATATTTAAGTATTATTACATGTGTTATTTAGTTGTTGATTGTAAAATATTATCTTTTCAAAATAAAATGATATTTAGCGCAGTTTTAAATTAAAAAAGCATCTAAATTTTCAAAATAAAAATTTAATTTTTGTCGGAAACCGAATTTATAGTACAACTTAAAAATAAGAGCGAGCAGGCTTACAATAAACTTTTAGATGATTTTCAGCAAAAAGTTTATGCCACTTGCATCTCTTTTGTGCCAAATACTGAAGATGCAGAAGATGTTGCACAAGAGGTTTTTGTAGAAGTTTTTAAATCAATACATAAATTTAATGGCGTTTCTAAACTTTCCACATGGATTTACAGAATAACAATAAATAAATGTTTAGAATTTATAAGAAAGAAAAACACCAAAAAACGTTTTGCTTTTTTACAATCTATTACAGGCAATGCTATTCCAATGGATAAGACCTCATATTTTACAGATATGAATCATCCAGGAGTAGTTTTAGAGAATAAAGAAAATAGTGAGATATTTTTTTATGCTATAAACAAATTACCAGAGGCACAGCGCGTTGTGTTTACACTTCATAAAATAGATGGAAAAAGTTATAAAGAAGTAAGTGAGATAATAGATAAAAGTGTCTCTTCTGTAGAATCTTTAATGTTTAGATCTAAAAAGAATTTACATAAATTATTAGAAAATTTTTATAAAAATAATAATTAGCGCAAGTTTTTAAAAGCATTTGCATCTAAAACAACAGAGAAATGAAAAAAAACATGAACGTAGAAGACAATGTTAAGAAGACTTTAAATGTCCTTGATACTATTAATACTATTAAAGCACCACCTTTTTTTAAAGATAAGACAATGCAACGCTTATTTGCAGAAAAAGATGTAATAGCTTCAGTTTCAATTTGGAATTGGTTTTCACCACAATTGCAATTGGCAACTTTAGTTTGTGTGGTTTTAGTTAATGTATATGCAGTGAAACAGATAAATAATTCTGAATACGATGCTTCGATTTCAAGTTTTGCTTCAGATTATGGTATTTCAACAGAACAGGAATATTCACTCTTCAATTTATAAAAGATGAAAAAAAATACAGTCTTATATCTAATACTTGTTGTTTTAATTATAATGAATGGGTTTTTCTTATTAAATTACTTAGGAAGACCACAACATAAAGGACCAAAAGAATCTTCTGATTTTATTGCGAAAGAATTACAACTCAATGAAACGCAGTTAGAGGCTTTTAAGAATCTTGAACGTAAACACCATGACAATATGAAAAGTATTGGAGATGATATTAATGTCTATAAAGAAGTAATATTTGAAAAAATCACAACAACAGAACTAAATCAAGCGAGTATTGATAGTTTAATGCTCTTAATTTCTGAGAAAGAAATTTTAAAAGAAAAAGAACTTTTTAAAAGATTGCGCGGTGTTTTCGATTTATGTAACAAAGAACAAAAACAACGTTTTAGTGCAATTTTAAAAAAAGCACGTAGAAATGACAATAGAAGACCAGAAAAACCAAGACAATAGTATTTAATTACTATTTCAATCATTTTGAAGTAAATTAATAAACATAAACTCAAATAAATTTAACAATTTAAAAGATGAAAAAATCAAATAAAAATATGTATTTATTTTTTGTAGCATTAACTTTTAGTGCTTCAATATTAACTTTTAATGCTTGTAGTAGTGATGATGATATTACTCCAGTTGTAGCTGAAGAAGATGAAGAAGTTGTCACAGACGATTCTGGTAATACAGCAACCTTACATGATGCATTTGCAGAATTCGATGTCGATAATACAGATATTGCACTTAGTGGAAGTAATGTAGTTGTTCAAACCAATGGATGGACAAGTCATACATCGCCTTATTGGTCAAATACAACGTCTAGAACAGCAACTCCTCCAGGTGGAACTCCAATAACAACAGTTTCAGCTACAAATCATCCATTATGGGTAGAACCAACAGCAACAACACATCAGTTCATGTCACCAGGAAATATTGATGATTATAATGGTACATTTACTTTAAGCGTATCTTCTAGTCCTGCTTTAGCAGCAACTTCTACAGCAACTGGATTAGGACCTATAGGTATTTCAATTACTGGAGTTGTAATTTATAACGATCAAGAAGGTCCAAATATGCCGTTAAACGATATGACAATTGGTTCTTTCGATTATACTGCAGCACATACAGGACCACAAAGTTATCACTATCACTTAGAACCAAAAGCATGGTCAGATGATGACGATGAGTTAGTAGGAATTATTGCAGATGGGTTTTTTATCTACGGAAGAAAATGTAACTCGACAGGAACATATCCAACAGATTTAGACGCATCAGGTGGACATACAAGTACAACACAACACACAACTACGGCTGAATATCATTACCATATTCAAAACGAATTATATTTAAACGCTTATTATATTTTATTCCCTGGAGATTATCAAGGTACACCAAGCAATATTAACTAGAAGCTGCATTTTATTCAGTTTTGTGCTCTTTTTTAATTGTCAAAAACAGACAAATAAAATGGATGAGAAAAGTATTGTCCAAACTGAAATTAACACAATTGAAATCTCTAAATCAGAATTAGTCTCTAATCCAAATATTGGGCTTGTCTATTATCAAGGCAAGCCTTTTACAGGATTATCAGTTTTAAATTATCCTAACGGAATCAAAGCTGAAATTATTCAGTATAATAATGGAACTAAAGATGGCACTTTTAAAAAGTGGTTTCAAGATGGCTTATTAAGCTTTGAAGCATTGTACGTAAACGGAAAATTAGATGGTACTTCCAAATCTTGGTGGTCTAATGGTAATCTCCGCTCAGAATCCAATTACCTTAATGGCATTGGTAATGGTATACAAAAACAATGGTACAATTCCGGTGAATTATTTAAGCAAATGACCATTGTAAATGGAAAAGAGGAAGGCATGCAACAAGCTTGGAGACGCAATGGAAAGATTTATAATAATTATGAAGCAAAAAATGGACGCATTTTTGGATTAAAGCGTTCAAATTTATGTTTTCAATTAGAAGAAGAAATTGTACAAGATGAAAAATAGTAGCCTTTTATTACTATGCATTGTTTTATTAAACTGTAATAATAAAACTAAAGAGAAAAGTAGTAGAGTAGAAGCTCTACCGTTTTATAGCGATGCTAGTTTTACACCAAATTGGTTAGAAAATAAAAGCGAAGCGTTAAACGGTTTTCATAAAATACCAGATTTTACGCTTATTAATCAAGATGGTATCACTATAACTCAAGAAGCCTTTAAGGATAAAATTTACATAACCGATTTCTTTTTCACCTCTTGTCCAGGTATTTGTCCAAAAATGACAGCAAACATGTCTGTTTTACAAGAAGAATTTATCACAGATGATTCAGTTTTGCTACTATCTCATTCTGTAACACCAGTAAAAGACTCTATGCCAATTTTAAAAAATTATGCAGATGCTAAAGGTGTTATTTCAAATAAATGGCATTTGGTAACTGGAGATAGGAAACAGATATACGATTTAGGCAGACAAGCCTATTTTGTTGAAGAAGATTTAGGTGAAGAAAAAACTGAGGACGATTTTCTACACACCGAAAACTTTGTACTAATAGATAAGAATAAACACATTCGTGGCATTTATAATGGACTTAATAAAACAGCAGTACAACAATTAATAGCAGATGTTAAAACTCTAAAAGAAGAGGGTTAATAATTTTTTTGAGTAGTTTATTTTGAAAAGCTTCACGATTATGTCGTCGAGCTTTTTTACTTTTATAAAAATTTGAAAAACAGATGAAACAGATTCTAATATTATTTTGTGTTGCAATTTCATTAATTTCTTGTAAGAAAGATGAAGAGAAAAAAGAAAACATTTTTATTCCACGTGATTTTACTGAAGTTGAAATTGGTCTATTGTTGAAAGATTCTACTTTGAATGTTCGTGCTTTCGAGCTAGTCAATGAGAGTTTTTATTATGCTTCAGGTAGCGGTAAACATGGTGCTTATTTGAAAGATGGTTCAACAGTTACAAACTTAATGTATAACGATAGCATAAATAATGCTATTAGATCTAGTGCTTACAATGGAAAAAATATATTTTTTATGACAATAGGATCTCCAGCTATTGTTTATAAATTAGATTCAGCAAAAAATGGAGTTTTTTACAAACATAAAATTGTCTACCAAGAAAACCATGAAAAAGCATTCTACGATGCAATGGAGTTCTGGAACGATAAAGAAGGTATTGCTATTGGAGATCCAACAGACGATTGTATGAGTATTATTATTACACGTGATGGTGGAAATACTTGGAGTAAGATATCGTGTGATTTATTACCAAAAGCTAAAAAAGATGAAGCTGCTTTTGCAGCAAGTGATACTAATATAGCAATAGTTGGAGATGAAACTTGGGTAGCAACTGGAGGAGGAGCTAGTAGAATTTTATATTCTGCGGATAAAGGAAAAAATTGGAAGGTTTTCGATACTCCAATTGTACAAGGTAATGGGCCACAAGGTATGTACAGTTTAGATTTTTACGATAATAAAAATGGTTTCGCCATTGGTGGAGATTACACTAAAGCAGGAGACAGTACTGCAAATAAAATAAGAACACAAGATGGAGGAAAAACATGGCAATTAGTTGCGCAAAATCAAAGCCCTGGTTATAGAAGCTGTGTGCAATATATTCCAGGAAGAGAAGCTAAAGAGTTAGTTGCTATTGGTTTTAAAGGCATCGATTATTCTAACGATGCTGGAGAAAATTGGAAACATTTAAGTGATGAAGGTTTTTATACTTTACTTTTTGTAAATGATAGTGTTGCTTATGCAGCAGGAAATAAAAGGATTGCTAAATTAACTTTTAGGTAAGTAGAGTATAAGTATATAACTAAAAAAAGCAGCCATTGGCTGCTCTTTTTAGTTATTGTCTTTTTGATTTATCTCCACGATGTCTTTCTTTAAACTCTTTAATCATTTTGCGTCTAAAAGAACGTTCAGTATTCATGAGTTTTAATATCTTTTTAGAAGATAAAACAGCGCTTAGTTTACTGTAATATTCTTTTTGAATTTTTTGCCTAGATATTTCCATCTGTACAATTTTGTCTAAATGTGCTTTAGCTTCATCTTCAGTAATGCCGTCTATATTTTCTAGACGTTTTAAGTCAGAATTCTTTATTAGTTTATCGTTTGCTTCTTCGTGAGCATTGTAAATTGGCCAAAAAGCTTGTGCTTCTTTAGCGGTTAAATCTAGTTCTTCTGTAATATGAGCCACCTTTAAGGCTTTCATCTTCTCTTTATTCGGTTTTTGCGCATAGGCACTAACCGATAATAATAAAGCTATAATTGGTATTAATATATTTTTCATTTTTGTTCGTTTAATAGTATTTGTTTTTTATTCTAAATATAAGTCGCTAACATCAATAACTTCTAAATAACTATCTAATGTTTCGTCACTTAATGTGTAATCTATAAATTGAGTTTCGCTTAACTCGTTGTCTTGAAATAGTGATACTAAATCGCCTATTTCAGTTTCGTCTAGTATATAATTATCTACTGTTGTTGTGTCTAAGTCATTAATAGATAGAGGAGAATTGTCAAAAATATTTAAACTAAAAAATAAGACAATTGCTGCAGCAATGCTAGAAACAAATAACATATTCTTTCTAGAAAAAATAGAGATAACTTTCGCTTCTTTTTTAACTGAAACATTAAAGTCCTCTAAATAACCTTCAGGTGTTTTAAAGCCAGAATCGCTTACTAAACCATTAAGTTTAGCTTCAGCTAAAATTGAGTCTTCAAGTCCTTCAAAATAATCTTGGGGCACTTTAAATCCTGAATTTTTAATGTAATGTAGCTTTTCGTTTTTCATCTTAATATTAAGACTATAATTTTATTAAATGGTTTAATCTTTAGTTAAATAGGCTTCAATTTTCTTTACTGCAATATGATAAGATGCTTTTAATGCACCTTCACTAGTGTCTAAAATTTGAGACATATCTTTATATTTAATTTCTTGAAAGTATTTCATATTAAAAACCAATTGTTGCTTTTTTGGCAATGTTGCAATTGCTTTTTGAAGCTTTAATTGAATGGCATTACCTTCAAAATAAACATCAGATTCCATATTGTTTATGGCTAAATCCTGTGCTTCTTCATTTGTAATTTGTAATCGCTTCGCATTTTTGTTTATAAGCGTAATAGCTTCGTTTGTTGCAATGCGATATAACCAAGAGTATAATTTACTTTCGCCTTTAAAACCATCTATGCTTTTATAGACTTTTATAAATGTATTTTGAAGTACATCATCTGCATCATCATGAGACTTTACAATATTTCTTATATGCCAATATAGTCGCTCTTTATATAGCGAAACAAGTTGACTAAAAGCAGCATCTTTATTGCCTTTAGCTTGTAGTTTTAATAAAAGTTCGGTTTCAGTAGTCAACAAAAATGATTTTCTTTTAGACTGTAGTTTTTTATTTTGGTTTAAAACAAAAGTGTTTTTATTTTAAACTAAACAGATATTAATCAAAACTTTGCATATTTACTAGTTTTCTGTATATACCATCCATATTCATAAGTTCGTTGTGTTTGCCTTGCTCTGCAATTTCACCTTTATGCATAACTATTATTTCGTCTGCATTTTGAATGGTAGATAATCTATGGGCTATTACTATAGACGTTCTGTTTTTCATCATGTTTTCTAGAGCGACTTGTACCAAGCGTTCGCTTTCTGTGTCTAATGCTGAGGTGGCTTCGTCTAAAATCATAATTGGTGGATTTTTTAAGACAGCTCTTGCAATACTCAAGCGTTGTTTTTGTCCGCCAGATAATTTGTTTCCAGAATCACCTACATTAGTTTCTATGCCTTTAGGTAAATCTTTTACAAATTCCCAGGCGTTTGCAATATTAAGTGCTTCTATAACTTGTTCGTCTGTAGCACCTTGCTTTCCAATTAGAATATTGTTTTTTACAGTATCGTTAAATAAGATAGAATCTTGTGTTACCAGGCCCATTAAACCTCGAAGCGAGTTTTTTGTAAGGTCTTTTATATTTTCACTATCTATGGTAATACTACCTTCGTTTACATCGTAAAAACGCGTTACTAAATTTGCAATGGTACTTTTACCACTTCCAGATTGTCCAACTAGTGCAACGGTTTTTCCTTTTGGAACATTTACAGTGAAGTTTTTTAGTACTAAATCGTCTTCATATTTAAACGAAATATTATTGATTTTGATACCTTGGCTGAATTCGGTTTTAGTTTTTGCATTTGCACTATCTTTTATTGGACTTTCGCTTTCTAAAATTTCAAGTACACGTTCTGCAGAAGCATTACCACGTTTCACGCTATACAAAGCTTTACTTATTGCTTTTGCAGGTGTAAGTATATTATAAGCTAGTAATAGAAAAACTATAAATTCACCACCATCTAGTTGTTTATTGAAAACCATTGTGCCTCCAAATAATAAAATGGCTGCAATGGTTAAAATACCTAAAAACTCGCTTGCAGGCGAGGCTAAGTTTTGTCTATTCATTAAAGAATTAGAAAATCTATAGAGTCTGTTTGTTGAACTTTTAAACTTGTTTTCAAACTGTTGTTCTGCATTATAACCTTTAATCACTTTTAAACCACCTAAAGTTTCTTCTAATGAAGACAAAAATTGCCCAACTTCATTTTGAACGAGATGCGATTTCTTTTTTAAACTTTTTCCTATAAATGAAATAATAACACCTGAAATGGGTATAAACACAAAGACAAATAATGTTAATTTTGGACTTAAAATTAACATAGAAATAATAGCAAATATAATTGTAAGTGGCTCGCGAATAATAAGTTCTAGCACTGCTAATAAAGACATTTGCACTTCTCCTACATCTGATGCTATTCTAGAAATAGTATCACCTTTTCGTTTTTCGGAAAAGTAAGAGATGGGTAAGTTTACTACTTTTCTAAACATTTCATCTCTAATGTCTTTTAAAACGCCATTTCTTAAAAAAGTAATAAAATAGAGTGATAGGTAGCTAAAAAGATTTTTTAAAAGGAATAAAACTACAATTATTGCTACTATTAAAAACAAAGCACTTTGTTCTCCTTCAATTTCAATTCTTTGACTAATTGTAAAATTAAAAGAGTCTACTAAGTAGTCTTTTAAATTTGAATAATCACCATCCCAAAGTGGTTGCGATAGTACTTTGTCGGTTTGTCCAAAAAGCACATTAATCATTGGCATCATTGCAATCATAGACAATGTGCTAAAAAGTGCATAAAAAATATTACAAATAATATTTAGTATACCATACTTTTTATAAGGAATTGCGAAGCGTAATATTTTTTTTATATAATTCATTTAGTTAAAGATTCATGTCTTTTAAAATGGCATAAATCTTTGTTTCCAATTGTTGTTCCGTTTCTTTAAAAGCAGACATACTGTCTAGACTCGTGTTTACGCTAATGTAGAATTTTATTTTTGGTTCTGTACCACTTGGTCGTAAAGCAATTTTACTACCATCTTCTGTATGGTATATTAAGACGTTAGATTTTGGGATATCTATAGTTGTAGTTTCTCCAGTAATTGTGTTTTTTGATAATGATAATTGGTAGTCTTCAATTAATACAACTTTAGAGTTATTAACTACTTCAAGTGGCTTTTCTCTAGCATCAATCATTATTTGTTTGATTTCTTGTGCGCCTTCAATTCCTTTTTTAGTGATAGAAACTAAACGTTCTTTATACAAACCATGTGTTATGTACAGTTTTATTAATTCTTGATAAACACTACTGCCTTTAGCTTTGGCTTGTGCTGCAATTTCGCAAGCTAAAAGCGTGGCAGTTACAGCATCTTTATCGCGAACAAAATCGCCAACCATAAACCCAAAACTTTCTTCTCCACCACCAATAAAATTAAGGTTTGGAAAATCTTTTATCATTTTTGCAATCCACTTAAAACCTGTTAGGCCAATTTTACATTCTACATCGTATGCTTTACCTAAAACGCTCATCATTGGAGTAGAGACTATGGTGCTTGCTATAAACTCTTTACCATTAATTTTATTCTCATTTTGCCATTGTTTTAGTAAGAAATCAGTCATTAATATCATGGCTTGATTACCATTTAAAATAACCAATTTGTTATCTAAATCTCTAACTACAATTCCTAATCTATCGCAATCTGGATCTGTACCTATTACAATATCTCCTTCGGTTTTATTAGCTAAATCCATAGCCATTTTTAATGCTGCTGGTTCTTCTGGATTTGGTGAGACTACTGTTGGAAAATCGCCATCAGGTTCGCGTTGTGCTTCAACTATATTAACGTTTGTATATCCAGCACGTTTTAGCGTTTCTGGAATTGCAGTAATAGAGGTTCCGTGAAGCGATGTAAATACAATATTCAAATTTTCTTTAGCTTTCGCTGAAGTATTAAAGCTTCCGTTTTTAACTGAAGCATTTATAAAAACATCATCTATGTCTTTACCAATGTAATGGATTAACTCTTCGTTTGCACTAAATTTAATTTCAGCATAATCTAAAGTATCAATCACTTTAATAATTTCTGCATCTTGAGGTGGTACTAATTGACCACCATCTTGCCAGTAGACTTTATAACCGTTGTATTCTGGAGGATTATGTGAGGCTGTTAAAACAATACCACAATGGCAGTTTAGATGTTTTAAAGCGAATGATAATTCTGGAGTAGGACGAAGGTCTTCGAATAAAAAGACTTCTATATTGTTAGCAGAAAACACATTTGCTACAACTTTAGCTAATGTTTTACTGTTATGTCTGCAGTCGAAAGCAATAGCGACTTTTAGTTTTTGGTTTGGAAACACTTTATGCATGTAATCACTAATACCTTGAGTATTTTTTCCAAGCGTATATTTGTTAATTTTGTTGGTGCCAATACCCATAACACCTCGCATTCCACCTGTTCCAAACTCTAAGTTTTTATAAAAACTTTCTTTTAGTTCTTTCGGGTTGGTAGCTATTAAGTCTTTTATGTATAGTTGTGTGTCTTTATCGAATGTAGGCGTTAACCAAGTGTTAACTCTATTTAATAATTCTGGTTCTATATAAATCATATTCTAATGTAATAGAATGCAAAAGTAAGCATTATAAAAAAGTTAATAATTAAGAGTGTGTTAATTTGATATATTGTTGCCGAAATTTAATTCATTCTTTATTAAATAACGGTTTTTGTGTTGCTTAGAGCGTAAAATGATTTCGCCTAAAAAGCCAGCAACAAAAAATTGGGTACCAATTATCATGGTAACGAGCGCAATATAAAATTCTGTTCTTTGCGTTATTAATATTCCATTTTGATGAAAAAACAATTTATCAATTCCTAAATAGGCAGAAAAAACAAAACCTATAGCAAACATTATAACACCTAAAGCGCCAAATAAATGCATTGGTCTTTTACCAAAACGTGAGATAAACCATATAGTAATTAAATCTAGAAAGCCATTAATAAAGCGTTCCATGCCAAATTTTGTTTCACCATATTTTCTGGCTTGATGTTGTACAACTTGTTCTCCAATTTTTGTGAAACCTGCATTTTTAGCTAAAACAGGAATATACCTATGCATTTCACCATTAACATCTATGTTTTTTATAACTTCGTTTTTGTAGGCTTTAAGTCCGCAATTAAAGTCATTTAATTTTACACCAGAGGTTTTACGTGCTGCCCAATTAAATAGTTTTGATGGTAAGTTTTTAGTAAACTTATTATCAAAACGTTTCTTTTTCCAACCTGAGACCAAATCAAAATTGTCTGTAGTAATTTTATTGTATAGCGATGGTATTTCTTCTGGATTGTCTTGTAAATCTGCGTCCATAGTAATAATTACATCACCTTGTGCTTTTTCGAAACCAGCATGTAAAGCTTGAGATTTTCCGAAGTTTTTTAAAAACCTAATACCTTTAACATTGTGGTCTAATTTTGTAAGTCTTTCTATAGTTTCCCACGAACCATCGTTAGAACCATCATCTATAAATAGTATTTCATAAGAAAAACGATTGGATTGCATAACTTTTGCAATCCAATCGTGTAATTCTGTAAGCGATTCTTGTTCGTTAAGTAGTGGTATGACTACTGATATATCCATGTAATGTTTTGAAATTGATATTTCAAAGATAGAATATTATTCTGTTTCTGGGTTTCTTTTTACTATTAAAGCTATGATTAATCCAATTACTGCTTGTATTACCAAAAAGATAGCATTAGATTGTAATTGAGGAGCTATAGAAAATTGGTTTTTTTGGGCTTCCATTTGCTCTAATGTTTGTGCAACAGCTTCCTCGGGAGCATTAAAGCTACGCATCATTTGTATAGTGGCATCAATTGTTTTTTCTTTTAAAGCAATAGCTGCCTCTGGATCAATAAAATTAAATATTAAAATACTAATGACCATACTAATAATTATTCCAATGGCAACTGTAATAAAATAAGAACTAAAAACCTCTTTAAAAGTGATCACTCCATTTTGTATGCTTTTAGATTTTAATGCAGATAGTATTCCAAAAACAATAATTACAATAAATAATAATATACCAAGCCACCATTTTGTTAGCAGGTCTAGATATAAAGCATAACCCAAAATTGTAGTAAGTGCCATTAGGCCACCTAAATAAAGCCCATAATTAATTGCAGATGATTTTGTAGAAGTTTCCATGTTTTTTAGTTTGTTAGTTATAGTATAATTGTTAGTAGTCAAAAAAAAAAAAACGTTACATAAATAAGTTTAAATAATTTTTGTAAAAAGTGTTGTTATTTTGTAAAAAACACTTAAATTTGCACCTCGAATTTAGAATACAATTAAAGCATTTAGCGATGAAAAAAGATATACATCCAGAAAATTATAGAGTAGTAGCGTTTAAAGATATGTCAAACGAAGACGTGTTTTTAACAAAATCTACTGCAAACACAAGCGAAACATTAGAAGTTGACGGTGTAGAGTATCCATTAATAAAAATGGAGATTTCTAGAACCTCTCACCCTTTTTATACAGGGAAATCTAAGTTGATAGATACTGCTGGTCGTATTGATAAGTTTAAAAACAAATACGCTAAATTTAAAAAATAATTTAGTTTACAACATATTTAAAAGCCTTTTATTTAAAAATGAAAGGCTTTTTTGTTTTCTACAATTATATTACTTTTGAAATAACAAACCTAAATAATAGAGTAAAAGTGAAAGCTTTTAATTTTTAACTTTAATTCTTAACTTGATAATGAATTACATTCTTTTCGATGGTCCATCTAGAAACCAATTGTTACCATTTACTTACACAAGACCAGTAGCAGATCTTAGAGTTGGTATTTTAACTATTCGTGAAAAATGGGAGACTTATTTACAAGCTACAACAACTACAGTCACGGAAGATTATTTGTCTGAAAAATGGCCAATGGTAGAAATGGAAATTAATGTAATGATTAATGCCTCTTTTTGTCCTACGAAGCATCTCGTTGATAAAATTCAAAATTTAAAAAAAAATCAAGCAATATTTAAAGGAGAGGAAGTTGTCGCTTTTTATACTGAAGAAGATCAAGATGAGATAGATTTATCTGCTTTTGAAGCGATTGAGTTTGAAGAGAAAGTGTTGACTATAGAGCATACTTGGGATATTTTTGCTAAAAATGCTGATGCAATAGCAGAGGATTTTGCTTTATTAACAAAAGGAAGAGACTCTGAGCCAATATCTAAAACGAATAATATAATTACACCAGAAAATATATTTTTAGAAGAAGGCGCTAAAATGGAATTTGCTACACTTAATGCTAGTTCTGGCCCAATTTATATTGGGAGAAATGCAGAAATTATGGAAGGAAGTGTAGTAAGAGGTCCTTTAGCCTTATGTGATCATGCCACTTTAAAATTAGCAACAAAAATTTATGGCGCAACAACTATTGGTCCGCATAGTAAGGTTGGTGGTGAGGTTAATAACTCTGTATTATTTGGTTATTCTAACAAAGGACATGATGGGTTTTTAGGCAACTCTGTAATTGGTGAATGGTGTAATTTAGGAGCAGATACCAATAACTCTAATTTGAAAAATAATTATGCAGAAGTTAGGCTGTGGGATTACGAAACCGAAGGTTTTGCAAAAACTGGCTTACAGTTTTGCGGATTAATGATGGGAGATCATAGTAAGTGTGGAATTAACACTATGTTTAATACAGGAACCGTTATTGGTGTAAATGCCAATATTTTTGGCAGTGGTTTTCCAAGAAATTTTGTACCAAGTTATAGTTGGGGAGGAAGTAGTGGTTTTACAACTTACTTAACTAAAAAGGCTTTTGAAGTTAGTAAAGTTGTTATGTCTAGAAGAGGTATTGAGTTTACGGAAACTGACCAGGCTATATTGGAGCACATTTTCGAAGAGACAAAGAAATTTAGAAGAGATTAGCTTTTATTGGTTTGCAAAATATTATTTTTTTGATACACGTTTTAATTCCAACATATTTATTGGGTTAATATCAAGGTCTTTTACGTTATGTCTTGTAAATCTCACAACTTCATCATAATATAATGGCACTATAGGTGCTTGCTGCATAACTAAACTATCCATTTTCTTGTATAGTTTTTCTCTTGTTTTTGTAATGTTTTCTGTAAAAGATTTTGTGTATAAAATATTAAAATCATTATTCTCAAAATGTGTGTAATTTGGTCCGTTAGGCGCAAAATTATCACTGTGAAAAAGGGATAAATAATTTTGTGCATCTGGATAATCTGCAACCCAACTGGCTCTAAATAAATCTAGTTTACCATTTGCTTTGGCGCTTTTTAGGGTTGATGCAGGTATAACTTCAACATTAACTATCAGTCCAGTTTTTTGTAACTCTCGTTGTATATATTCGCAAAAATTTAAATAATTACTTGTGGTAGTAATTGTTATTTCAGGAGAATTTATTCCTGTTTCTTTTTTAAATTGATTGATAAGCGCTTTGGATTTTTCAGGATTATATTTGTAACCTATTGTAGCATTATATCCTGGAAGTCCTCTTGGAATAAAGCCACCGTTTGCTGGAATACCAATACCGTTTCGTAAATAAGTCATCATCTTTTTTCTGTCAAATCCATAATTAACAGCCTGTCTTACAAGTTTAGATTGCATTTCGGGTGTTTTAGAATCCATAAAAAATGCTAAATACTCTGTGTTTAAATAGGGACCACGAATCATATTAATTTGAGAATTGTATTTTTCTCTTAATTCACCTTTACTTGTTAAAATGTCATCTTGATAAGATGCATCAAGAGAATTTAAAAAATCAAGATTACCTTGAATAAATTGTAAGAATTCACTCTGTTTATCAGGTAGAAAAGTGATGGCTACAGCTTCTAGATAGGGTAGGTTTTTTCCATTATCATCTTTCTCGAAGTAATTATTATGTTTTCTAAAAACAAGTTTAATGTTTTCTTCCCAGCGTTTAAATTTAAATGGACCTGTACCTATAGGATTTACTCTAAAATCACTTCCGTAATGTGTTACAATTTCTTTAGGAACCACAGAGCAGTATTTCATGGTCAACAACCCTAAAAAAGCAGGAAAAGGCTGTTTTAATTTTATTGTAAAAGTACTATCGTTTACTGCTGTAAAGTGGTCAACCTTATTTAAAACCCAACGTCCTGATGATGCTATTTTTTTATCAATCAGTCTATTAAAACTATATTCGAAGTCTAGTGCTGTTACTGTTCTTGTAGAGTCTTTGCCAAATAATTTGTGTTTATGGAAAAACACATCGTCTCTTAAAGTAAAAGTGTAGGTTAGTGCATCTTGGGAAATATACCATTCTTTGGCAATAGATGGTTTTACGTTTAGTTCTTTGTCCATTTGCACTAAACCGTTAAATAATTGGTTTACAGCCCAAATATCTGCATTGTCTTTAGCAAAAGCAGGATCTAAAGAGCCTATGTTTTTATGTTCGTTATATCTAAATACTTGATTAGTGTTTTTTTTGTCTTTATTATTTATGCATGAAAAAGAAAGAAAGGTACAGAGTATTAATGACAGCTGTTGTAGACTAGTAATTAGTTTTCTGGTTTTCTTATCCAGTTTAAATTTCATCATATTTTAAATCACTTATAAGCTTACTTGCAAACAATTATGTAAATTTACATTCTTTAAATAAAGTTGGAAGTAAATATAAGAATTCTAACTTAGGAATACACTTAAAATTTTGACAGTAAACACCAAAAAGAAAGTTGCTTTTTATACCTTAGGTTGTAAACTTAATTTTTCTGAAACCTCTACTATAGCTAGAAGTTTTAAAAAAGAAGGCTTCGATCGTGTGGATTTTTCTGAAACTACGGATATTTATGTTATTAATACCTGCTCTGTTACCGAAAATGCAGATAAACGTTTTAAAACTATAGTTAAGCAAGCTCAAAAAGAAAATGCAGAGGCTTTTGTTGTAGCTGTTGGTTGTTACGCTCAATTAAAGCCGCAAGAATTAGCAGATGTTAATGGTGTAGATTTAGTACTTGGTGCAACAGAAAAATTTAAAATTACAGATTATCTAAACGATCTTACCAAAAACAATTTTGGAGAAGTGCATTCCTGCGATATTAATGATGCAGATTTTTATGTTGGTAGTTACTCAATAGGAGATAGAACGCGAGCTTTTTTAAAGGTTCAAGATGGTTGTGATTATAAGTGTACCTACTGTACTATCCCATTAGCTAGAGGTGTTTCTCGTAGTGATGAGTTGGAGAATGTTATTAAAAATGCAAGAGATATTTCTTTAAAAGGTATTAAGGAAATTGTGCTTACTGGCGTTAATATTGGCGATTATGGTAAAGGTGAATTTGGAAATAAAAAGCACGAACACACCTTTTTAGAATTAGTGCAAGCGTTGGATAAAGTAAAAGGTATAGAAAGACTAAGAATCTCTTCTATAGAACCAAACTTGCTTAAAAATGAAACTATAGATGTTGTAAGTAAATCTAGAGCGTTTGTACCTCATTTTCATATTCCATTGCAAAGTGGACATAACGCTATTTTAAAGTTAATGAAACGTCGTTACATGCGAGAGTTGTACGTAGATCGTGTAGAAAAAATTAAGGAAGTTATGCCACACGCATGCATTGGTGTAGATGTTATAGTGGGTTTTCCCGGAGAGACAGATGAACATTTTCTTGAGACATATAACTTTTTAAACAGTCTCGGTATTTCTTATTTACACGTATTCACATACTCAGAAAGGGATAATACAGAAGCCGCAAGTTTTGAAAACGTGGTACCAAAAAATATAAGAAGCAAACGTAGTAAGATGCTAAGAGGATTAAGTGCAAAGTTACGTCGTGCTTTTTACGAAAAACAAATAGGAACTTCTAGAAGTGTTCTGTTTGAAAGAGAAAATAAATCAGGCTATATTCATGGTTTTACAGAAAACTATGTAAAAGTAAAAGCACCTTGGAATCCAGAATTGGTTAATACAATTCACCAGGTTAACCTTAAAAAAATTGATGAAGATGGGTTGG